>JAKONH010000298.1 GCA_022702045.1 Spirosomataceae bacterium | reverse complement strand
AATTATACAATCGGTGGTACAGCCACGCCGGGTGAAGACTTCGCTACACTGCCTACGTCTGTCACCTTCATCGATGGTCAGTCGGTTATCACGGAAGAACTCGACCCTATTGACAACAACGAGGACGAAGAGGGCGATGAAACAGCCGTATTCTCGCTAACCGACGGTGACGATTACGATCTCGATCCGACCGAAGAAGCGGCCACGATCGTGATCAAGGAAAACAATAACAACTCGGTATTTTCCATCGTCGGTGTAACGAAACCAAGCTGTACCACCCTATCCGCTATCGAACGCCAACTGACGTTTACCCCACGTTACGAAGGCCTGACGGGCAAGACTGTTCGGTTTGGCGTAGTAAACGAACTCGTATCGACTACAGCATTAGGCCCCTATGTGCTGAAACTGTATACCGACAATCCGGTGATTATGCTCAAAGCAACGCAGCAGGGTACCGAAAACGAAGCCAGCTTTGCGTATAACTGGCTGGCCAACTGCACCAGTACAACGGTAATCACTCCGCCTGTAGGACAACCATCGTCGCTTGCCATCATCGGTGTAACAACGGTCAGTTGTCTAACCGTAACCACAACGCAACGGCAGCTTCAGTTTACACCCCAGTACAGCGGGTCGAACAGTCAGCCCATCAGTTTTTCGGTCGCTAACGAGATGGTAGCCACGACGGCTGCCGGTCCCTATACGATCACACTGTACACCGATAATCCAACCATTATCGTACAGGCCGCCCAAGGTACGACGACCAGCAGCTTTGCGTACAACTGGCTGGCCAACTGCACAAACACAACACCAGTCGTGCAGCCTGCGGCACTTGCAATTACCGGAGTAACCGTGAAGAATTGCCAGACCCTATCAGCATCGAAACGGGAAATCAGCATTCTTCCCCAGTACACGGGAGGATCGGAACAGCCCATAACGTTCTGGGTTGCTAACGAGACACTTCCAACGACCAACGCTGGTCCTTACTCAGTGGGCCTGTATACCGACAATCCGGTCATCACACTTAAAGCGGCTCAAAACGGTACCGAGGTCAGTTTTGTGTACAACTGGCTGGCAAACTGCCAATCGCCTTCCCGGATTGGCACCAGCGAATCGCAAGCCGCTTTGCAGGTTCAACTGCTCGGTAATCCCGCCCGCAACGGTCGGCTAAACGTTCAGGTATCGGGTGCTACCGGTCAGGTACTGAACCTATCACTGACCGATTCTCAGGGTAAGCAGATCGATACCCACCAAGTTGAGCAGGCCGGATCGCAGGAACAGCACACCTTCGACGTAAGCCATCAGTCGACAGGCACATTGTTACTCCGGGCGTCTACAGCCACTCAGTCGCAGACGGTTCGGATCATAAAGGCCGACTAGATTACGTGTTGACGACGACAACAAAAAAGCACCCTTCTCCCGAGGGGTGCTTTTTTGTTAATGGGCTTATGTTGCTCGGTCACATGTATACAAAAAAGGCTATTAAAAACCCACTTTCTTGTGTTCCTCCCGCTCGCCGGAGACGGTTTGCTCATCTATGTTGAATATGTCAGCCAAGGTCATGGGCTCAGTGGTGCGGTAGTCCAGACCAAGCTGGGTGAGCAGCGTATTCGCTTTGCCAGCCGTCAGCTTACCGAAGGCATAGTCGACCATCAGCCGGCCTTTTCGCATCAGCGCCTTATCGAGCAGGTGTTTGCTGGCGTTAAAGGTGGCAATCACCTGAATGTGCATACAGTCAGCCAACAGGCCGTCGGTCAGGTTCAGGATGTTCGAAACACTGTTGGTATCCCCACCCGCTTCGCGTGACTGCAAAATCCGTTCCGCATCCTCGATAATCAGCACCGAATCTTTGTTCTCAAGCAGAAACGGGATGATTTCGGGTGACGTTAGGTAGTTGGTCATGTACGGAGGCAGAATCAGCATATCCTTCCTGACCAGTGAACTCAGATGCTTGATGTAAGTGGTCTTGCCAGTACCCGGTTCACCATGGAGTAGAATCAGACCTTTACTTTTGGGCTGACCCAGCAATCCAACCAGCCGTTCGTGAACGGACAGAAAATCGTCGTTGTAATGCAACGCCAGGTCGATTGCCGGCGGTTGTATTTCGACTCGCTCGGTATGTAATCCACCAAGTCCGCTCTGGATCAGATAGATATGCGTCTGATTATCTTCGTGAGTATACTTGTGGGCGTGCAGTTCATCAAGGAGTGATTTTACCGATGACTCGTCACGGTACAGGCCGTACAATCGAAAAAAGCGCTCGCCGACGAATTCAGCTTTGAGCAGCACCCCATCTTCATGCTGATAAACGCGCTCTACCGAATACCATCCCTCTTCTGTTGCCCGCGTCGACTGGTTGATTAGTTGGAATCCGCGGCTGTCGAACAGCTCGCGCGCCGATAGCTTAAAGTCTTCGTGGAAATGTAGGTAGTTAGGATACGATCCAAATACCTGAACAAAATGCGGAGCTAGGGGAAACTCCCTGTCCAAATCGCTGGGGATATACAAACCTTGAATCGCAGGCAAATTCGGCATAGAATGGTTAGCCCGCAGGTAACGAAGCGGATCGGCATGCGCGCTATCGTCGTACGGCATTGAGAGAACGGGTTCAGTTTCCCGAAGGTACTACCGGATACTTTACAGTTGACGGATACAGGGCAAAGTTGTTGATCGATCAACATACATTGCCACTCCTCCCCCAATCGTCAGTACGAAAAACGAAGTGCGTTAGGAGAAAAGCGCAGCATAATCTCGTGGACACTGCTTTCATTGTACTGCATCGCATTCGGACTCTCGGGCGTACGGGAGTAAAACTGGTAACCCAGCCGAATGGCCGAACTGATTTGGTATTCGGCCAGCAACTGCAGGTAGTTCGTTTGAATCAGCCCGGGGCTATTTTGCCGGTACGATACCCCCAATCCCAATTGTTCAGCAAACCACAGTCGCGCATTCAGGTCGACCCCTAATGGGCGATCAGCGATTTTTGAGACGAGTACGGAAGGAATCAGTACGGCCGTCTCACTGACCGGAAACTGGTAACCAGCCTGCACCATCAGCGGGCGAACGGCTGGGAAAAGTGTTTGTCCGGCAATACTGGGTTCGCGTGATACCAGTTCGGGTACGGAGACACCCGCGAAAAACCGATCAGCGCGGTAATAAACACCTATACCGAGACTCCCTACTGCCCGATTGATGTTGGCGGCACTGGTCTGATCGTAGATCGGCAGGACATTGACACCACCCGAAAAACCGATCGACAGATGCGAGAGAGCGGGTAAATTAAACCGGTATGCTACGCTACCCAGCACGCCCGTTGCGGCAAACAGGCCCATCCGGTCGTTAAAGGCCTGGAAGCCCAGGCCGACCCGGCCGTTACTCACAGCCCCGTCCATCGATACTGCCTGCGACACAGGTACGTTTCGGGCGTTAAACCATTTCCGGCGCAGGAATGCCGACAGGTGGAAACTCTCCCGACTTCCCGCATAAGCTGGATTGATACTAAGGTTGTTGACCAGATATTGCGAATACAGCATTTCCCGCTGCGCCTGTACCGGCCCCGACAGGCCACACACGATACCAACCGTCACCAACCACAACCACCTGTTTCGCATAGTATCTACAAGTTCTAACCGGCAACGTAGGAGCGTGATCCGTGAATACCCGGTGCGCTATACCGTCCATCGGCAAAACGAAGGTACACGATTAATGGTAGATCGTTAATTCAGTTCGAGAATCTTGAATTCGGTACGGCGGTTCTCCTGATATTCTTCCTCAGTACAGGTAACGCCGTCGACACACTTGTTGACTGGTTCGCTTTCACCGAATCCTTTTGCAACCATTCGTTTTGCGCCAATCCCCTTCAGACGCAGATACCGAACGACAGCCTTCGCGCGTTTGTCCGACAACGTCATGTTGTATGAAGCCGAAGCCCGGCTATCCGTATGCGACCGTAACTCGATACGCATGCTTGGGTAACGATTCATCAGCTCGACCATTTTGTCGAGTTCGCGAGCGGCATCCGAACGGATGGTCGCTTTGTTACGATCGTAATAGATATTGTCAATTCGGACTATGTCGCCTTTCCGAAACATCAATAGATCCGTATCGCCTTTCCCGTCTTTCGTTATGGAGCTACCGGCTGTTCCCATCCCTTCCTTTTTGGCTTCAAGCCGGTACGCACAGCCGGGCATGGCCACGAAACTGTACAATCCGTTATCTGCCGACACAACCTCCTGCCGCGATTTATCGCATTCGTTGATCAGAATTACCGTAGCACCAACAACAGGCTCCCGGTCTTTCTGAGTCAGCACACGACCGTTGATCGCCAGTTCCGTTGTCGTGGCGACGACCGGTTTCATCAGCGGAATATCAAGGCGCACCGGCTGATTATCGACTAGATTTTTGCTCGAAAAACCAATTTGGTTTTCTAAGTAACCCGCGTGGTTGGTCAGAAACTGCACATCACTGTTGTTGTCGAGACAGAATCGTAGCAATCCTTTCTCATCCGTCTTTAGCAGTTTCCCGTTCAACGTATCCGGTCCCGTCACCCGCACGGTCACGTTCGGTAATGGTGCCCGCGACTGCGCATCAAAAACGACCAGAGTCAGTTCACGGCACGGATATACCGGTCCCTGCCGGGTAAACCGGTAGATATCGTCATCGGCCCCGCCGTTCTTACGGTTACTACTAAAATAACCACTGTTCCGCTGCCCGTCGGTCGTGATACCAAAATCGTCCGCAGTGGAGTTAATGGGTTCGCCCAGGTTGCTAATCTTATAGCCTTTCGTTCCGTCGGGAGATAGTTGTGCGGCAAAGATATCGAGCTTACCCAGCCCCTCATGCCCATCCGATGCCAGATAGAGTATGCCGCGCGTATCGATAAACGGGAACAGTTCGTTACCTTTCGAATTAACGTCGGCCCCCAGATTAACCGGCTCTGACCAAGTCCCTTCTTTCCAGAACGACACATAGATATCACTGCCCCCAAATCCCCCCGGCCGATCAGAAGCAAAATACAGCCGCTTGTTATCGGCAGAAAGCGCTGGGTGCCCCGTCGAAAATTCGTCACTGTTGAACGGTAGTTCAGTGGCCTCGCTCCAGTTACCGTTGATCTGCGTAGCCGTGTATAGCTTGAGTTTATTAACGCCATCCGTGCTGCGCCGGGCCTGCCCTTCGTTGTAGTTATTACGCGTGAAGATAATGCGGCTACCATCGCTGGTGAACGTGGCCGGACCTTCGTGGTACCGGGTGTTTAGCGATTTACCAAACCGCTCCGATTCGCTGACCGGCAAACCGCCATAGCCCAGGCCGGCTGCGATATTGTTACCACCATAGAAGCCAACCGTACGGGAATCGTTGGCGGTCGCAGCGGTGTACGCGTCCCGGCCCAGCGGGCGCTGAAAAAACGAACCGGCCCCACCCGAACCACCCGATTGATTCGCCTTGATATCAGGCAGATAGTATAAATCCAGCAACCGTTTTCCGCCCAGCAGACCACGCATTTTACCCGTAGCTACGTAAACCAAGCCGTCACTATACGGAATGGGGCTAAATTCTGGCTGGCGCGTGTTGAGCTTAAGAAATTCGAGGCTATATATACCTTCACTCCGGCTGTCAGCTGCCTTGTGAAGTTCCGATAATATGGAGTCGCCCGACGGCTTACCCTGTGTCGCTTCATAGCGGCCATACGCTTTTTGAGCCGCTTCATATTTACCGTTGCTGGCCAATGCCTGCGCATAGTACAGGTAATGCTGCGACAGGTCGGCCGGTAGCTCGCCGTTAACCAGCAGATTACTGTAAGCTCTCTCGGCGTTCTTCATGTCATTCAGTTGCCGATAGCTGTAGGCCAGTTGAACCAGCGCTGAACGCCGTTGGGCCTCGGTCAGACTATTCGTTTTACCGAGTGCTTCCTCGTAGAGTTCAGCCGCTTTGGAAAACGAGAGCCGGTCGAACTGTCGGTCAGCCTGATCGAGGGTAGACTGCACCTGTCCAAGCGCCATCCGGCCCCAGAGCAGTACGAGTAGCAATAGGAGACGATTCATAGATTTCAGTTGGTGGGCCAAAAAAAAGTACGCATGGCCCATGAATTGAGCTAGCGTACTTTCAGAATAAGCAAATACTGCGCCGTTTTTTTAGAAGTAACGGGGCGTCAGAATACGGTTTTTACCGAAGCCAAACTCGTAGCGGAGCATGATTTCGTGCGAATTTGGTGCGATGTCGCCCAACCGATTCATCGTTCGATCGTAAGCGTAGCCGAAGCGCAGTTGATCCGTCACCTGCACTTCCAGCATACCGACAATAGCATCGGTGCTGTACGATGTCCAATCCGTGAACTGATTCCGGCGAACCGACGCCCCGATAGCGATTCGATCAGCAAACCAGATATTGATGTTACCATCAAAACCCAGCGGAGCCCCTTCGGCGTATTTAACCAGTGTAGATGGTTTGATTTTGATTTGTGGGCTAACGCCGATTACAAAACCAGCCGTCAGATACGCGTGCCGACGCTGCCGAGCCTGGAGGCCCAACGCAGGAGACGTATATTCACTCAGCTTATTCTTGATCAGCCGGGGTACCGACAGGCCGATATATCCCCGGTCATTACTGAAATACAGACCCGTACCGAAATTGGGCAGTATTTTAGAGATATCATTGGCAAAAGCCGGATCACTGGCACCCGTACCATCAGGCGAAAGTCTGACCTGCGTCAGGCTGGCGCGATAACTCGACGCGCCCCCCTGCAAACCCAGCGCTAGTGTCGATTTCTGGCCGACCTTGATCCGAAAAGCGTACGACAAAAAGCCGCCAGCCTCTTCCATAACTCCAAGCCGGTCGCCATATAGTTGTAATCCCAATCCGACACGTTCGCGGTTGATAGGCATATCCATCGTAAACGTAGCCGTCTGCGGAGCACCTTCGACGCCTGTCCATTGATTTCGGTAAAGGGCCGACATGCTCAGTACGTCGCGGCTACCGGCGTAAGCCGGGTTCAGCGCCAGCATATTGAACATATACTGGGAGAACATCTTATCCTGTTGAGCCTGCACTGAGTGGCTACCGATGCCCAGCATCACTACCAGTCCTGCCAGCCATTTTTTTGTAGACATATGCATTCGTATCGTTTATAGTTTGTGGTTTGTCGTTCGTGGTCGTTATCCGCAGCCAAGCTACGACTCACAGACCACGAACGACAAACAGCGTATCTATCGGTAAATCGTCATGTATCGCACAAACCGGCGACCGTCACTGGTCCGCACTATGTAATAGTACGTTCCGTCTGGCAGCCCTTTGTCACCGTCGAGCAGGATGCCCGTATTCGCCGTACCATCCCAGTCGTTCTGGTAGTTATCATTTTTGTAGACCACATGACCCCAGCGGTTGTACACTTCCAGACTAATGGTAAGTCCTGTAGCTCCGCGGATAACAAATCGATCATTGACACCATCACCGTTTGGCGAGAACCCTTCTGGTATGAAGAACGACGAGTTGGTCGGCGGCAACGTGATTGGTGTTGGCTGACTTTCGTTGTTATCACCCGGATTGTTATTGCCGTTCAGATCAGGCACCAGCCCATCCGTCGACCAGTCAGATACGACACCGCTTTGCGCCACGGCAGTACCATAGGCCGAGTTGGTGAACGTCGCTGTTGTTGACCTGGTCACCGTTACGTTTATCACAAACTGAATCGTGTCGACCTTACCAACTGCCAGCGTACTCGTGCTATCGCCCAAGACGAGGTATGGCGACGCGTTACCATCGAAATTGGGGTTCAGTTTCAGCGCGCTACCCGTCGAGGTTGTGAACGGTCCACGTACGATGCGGTATACAGCCCCGGTCTGTGTATTGAACACGTTCGACAGTGTATCGGCAATTGACACCCGACGTAATACTTCGTTACCGAAGTTGCGGACAACAATCGAGTACGTTACGTTGTAGCTACCATCCGCCTGCCGGGCGGTATCGGTAACGGCTTTTGCCAGTCCGATATGCGGGCTACCGACGTAAGGCCCAATCACAACTGGCGTCGGCTGACTATCGTCACGCGGATCGAGATTGTTGTTCGGATCATCGTTCGTACCCGCTGCCGACGTATCGATAACCGCTACGTTATTCGCCAGACCACTACCGATCGCCCGGTTGTAGAAGCGTGTCGAATCCGTGTTACGAACATCAACGCGTACCACGAAACTAACGCTGCGGCTGGTTCCGGTCGGCAGTGTGCTGAGCGAATCAATCAGCAGGCTGGTGCTGCGGCCCTGACCAGTATACGCTGGATTGACCGTCAACCCGGCATCCGCCGTGAGCGACACCTGATTGCTCACGATCAGTGCGCCGTTACCAAACGTCTGCGACAGATCGTCAACCACCTGTACTTTGTTCAGTGCTATACCACCCCGGTTGACGAGTTTGATCGTGTACGGTACGTCGTAGATACCCGACTGCACTTCTACTGGTGTACCGACCGCCTTGGCGACCCCGAGTAAACCACCAGTCAGGTCGAAACGTACCGGCGTTGGTGTCGAACCCAGCGGGTTCGGATCAAAGCCATTGTTCGAGATATCATATACACGCACCGAGTCTGCGGTGGCACCTGAGCCCGTAATGCTGGTATAGAATATACCGTTGATACCATTCGGCCGGACGTTGATAATGTACGTAATCGTGTCCTGTTCACCGGCGGCCAACGTACTGGTACCATAGAGCAGGTTCAGATTCGTTGTACCGTTGTATACACCGTTTGGCACCAGATTACTACCAGTTCGTACGGTTGGCGAACCCACAATCGACGCTACGGTCGGCAACGGGAAGGCTTTTGCCAGTGTATCGGTCAGCGTAACACCATAGAGCGTTTGATTCCCGAAGTTTTTCAGCGTTGCCCGGTATGTCACATTGTAGCTACCATCCTGCTTGTCGACTACATTGATTACGGCTAGTGCGACGCCCAGTGCAGGCTGTTGCTGACGCGTTGTGTCGATACGGAATACCGTGAAGCTAGTGTTATTCAACGGATTGCGATCGCCATCTGGATCAGGATTACTACCGTCCGTTGACAATTCCAGTGCACGCATACCACTCGCGATACCACTGGCGATGTTACGGTAGGTCATTGTCGTATCACCTTTACGGCGTATCACGGTTACGTCGAGTATGAACGTCTGCGACCGGCCCGGTGCAATGTAGCTACTCGTCGAGTCGAAGAGCGACGACGTATTACCGCCACCGGTGTACGACGGTTTGTAAACCAGCGTGAAGTTGGGGTCGATCGTTTCGAACTTCACCGCTTTGACTCGTGCCGATGCAAAGGCGAAGGCCAGATCATCGGTTACCTGTACGTTCCGCAGGGTATCCCCGCCAAAGTTCGTAGCGACGAATCGATAGCGTACGTTCAGGGTCGTATCCCCAACCAGCGTTGGCGTACCCACAACGGCCTTAGCCAGACCCAGCACGCTCGTACCACTACCCGGTGTCGATATCACCGTATCGCGGACCGTGACGCTCGAACTGTTGTTGCTCGGGTTGCTGTCGCGCTCGTCTACGTAGGTAATATCAGCCCGGTTGACGATAGCGCCTTTACCAATGACCGATACAGGCATCACAATGTTGCGGGATGCACCACCGATCAGACTATCG
>JAKONH010000294.1 GCA_022702045.1 Spirosomataceae bacterium | reverse complement strand
CGGCCTGGCGATGGTTCAGCTTATCGTATTTCTGGTCATGGCAAACGAAATGCGCATACAGCAAACGATCATTGAAACGAACCATCGTAAAGAAATTGGCCTGTGGCTGAAAGCAAATGCGCAGCCGAAACAAACAGTGTTTATGGAGTGCCTGGGGTACATTGGCTTTTATTCAGGCCTGAAAACGCTGGACTACCCAGGCCTGTCATCGACAGAAGTGGTTGCCGCCCGGAAACAGTTTCCGGCAACCGTCAAGAAAGGATATCCCGACGAGTTTGGCCCGCTGATCGCCGTACTCAAACCCGACTTTGTCGTACTACGTGATCACGAAATTGCCAATATCAATCAGCACATGGCAGTGCTACAGCAAGACTACAAACCCGTAAAAGTGTTTGATGTCACCCCCCAACTCGCCCGCTACGAACGGCTTCCCGGTTATGGCTATCTGCGCTACGACGCTCGCTTCACCGTCTTTGCGCATACCAGGAAGGAAGTTGAAAGAGAAAAGACATGAGATGAAAGACCAGAGCGTCAGCCTCTTGCGTCTCATATCTTTTCTCTTTCTTCTAGTCTCTCTACCGAAGTGGTGTCAGTGTGACAGGGCCGAGCAAGCCCGACGGGCGTGGCTGCCAATGTTCGGCGGTAAACAGACCGTCGGGGCCACGATTCTCCTTCAGCCGGGCCGACATGTTGATGTTGTAAAATTTCTTCCAGTCGATCCCGCGCTTGTCCAGGTCACGCATGCGGTTGGCCATGCCGTTCGACACAATGACGGTCAATTCGTTCTGCTCACGAAGCTGATCGCCGGGAATGTTTAGCCGATACGTCGGGCCGAGCAGCGTAGCCAAATCATGCCCATTTAGCTGAACACGGGCGCTTTCAGCTACTTTTCCCAGATCGAGCAGCCAGTTTTGTACCGTACCGGCAGGACGCGGAAAGGTAACGGTGTAGGCAGCACTTCCCGAAAACGCCTGCACGCCCGGCTCACTCAACTCCGTCCACGAAGTCAATGCAGGGATGTCGATAGGTTTCGGTACGTGCGGACCGCCCGTCAGGAAGGTCAGTTTCCAGGAACCCGTCAGCGGCTGAGCGGGACCGTCGGGTATTTGATAGGCGTAGGCTTTGCTACGCTCAGGCTGATTGGTCGCGACGATCATTGACTCACCGGGCTGTAGCTGCAACCGGATTTCCGCCGTTCCGTCCGCTGTCTGCCTCGTTTCCGCCTGCCCGGCCTGCTCGGTCATCGGGTTATACAGCGTAGCCGACTGAGTTGTCGTGGCGGGCAAGATCCATCCGTCGAACGAACTTGTCGTAGCGTTGAGCACAAAATATGTGTGCTGCCCAGCGCCGTTGCGACGCCGGACATACGATAAGCCCACGTCGACCAGTGGCTCCCGACTAATACGACTGTAGCGAAGGACAGATTCTGCCGTCGCGCCAACCACCACCCGCCCCTTGCCTACCACTGCCTGTTGAATGCCGGATTCCGCATCCGTAAAGCGAAGCTGGCTCTGCAAGGTGCGGAAGGTAGCACGTCGGCCGGCCAGATTTCCCAGCCCCGGCACATCAGCCGGGACTTGCCCGACCATCAGAATCGTAGCCCCGTTCCGGGCCAGCGCCAGCAGTTGACCAAACGTTTCCAGCGGCATCAGCTTCGCATCGGGAACCAGCAACGTCTGGTACTCGACACCCCCAGTCTGCAATTGGCTTTCGTTGACGCGAAGCGTTTTGATCTGACGATCAGAGACGTAATCAAACCCGTAGCCCCGGTCGACTAGTTGCTGGGCGATCCGTTCGACTGGTAGTCCCTTGAAACCATGTTCGATTCCATCGAAATGCTGAAGCAACACCTTGCCGGGCCGGGTGTAAGCGTCGTAGATCGGTAGGTAAAGCAGTACGTCATTGTCGGGTTTACCTTGCTGCAGGAACGACTGCACCCGCGCACCGTATTGGTTCAGCTTACCGAAATCAGGCCAGAACGAATTGTTGGGGTTCACGTGCACGGCCGCGTAGAATAGCCAGCCCGGCCATTCCGCCTGCTGAGGGGAATAATTGGTACCGTGGTAAAATACATGGTTGACGCCCCCCAGCCAGAACAGGTCGAGGTCTTTCTTGACGTCGCCCAGCGTCGACAGAAAATGCTCGTTGTCCCAGGTTGCCGACTCCGACGAGATAAGCAGCTTACCTGTTACGTTGGCTGCCGACGACGCGAACTTAATCCGCAGCAGATCAGTGCCTTCAATTTCGGGAATGTCAGTAGCTGCGTACAGATCGAGGATATTGGCGGGTGAGCCGTGCGCCTGATTCCGAATTTGTTTCCCTCGTTTGCCTGCCCAGTCGTGCCAGGTGCGGGTATAATTGTCGAGCAGCAAGTCAGAAAGGGTTTCGCGGTAGTCGCTCAGCACACGAACTCCAGTGCTGTCGGCTGGCTGAAACCCCGTCGATGCATCCGCATCCTGACCGGCTATTCCCGGACTGGAGGTTCCGGGACTAACGCCCCCGGTTCTGGCTACGTTTCCGTTCGCTGCCCGTTCTTGGCCTGGACGCGCCAATCCAGGCCGGGCCTGACCCAGCAGCGCCGGCAGGTAGTTCCGCAGGTCGTATCCCCGCCGTTTTTGAAACTCAGTCAGCAATGCTGGTGTCCAGTTGCCTTCACCCTGCGCATCGTCGACTTCGTATGAATCGTTGAAAAAAGCGCGTAGCCCCGACAGTGAATGGCCCCGAAAGGCCGAGTCGAAGCGGTTCAGGTAGTTGTTAGTAGCCGTTTTGGAGAAATGATCGATCACGTCACCCTCACCACCCGGCCCCGCCCGTTCGACCTGCTTGCCGTGCCAGCCCATAAACAGGGCGTACAGCGTCCAGTTACCCAACGGGGCCGTCCAGTTCAGCTTGCCCTGCCCATCGACACGGCTGGTTAGATCGATCCGTTGGCCCTTATCGCCGTAGGCCATCAGGGTTTGTAAGGGCAGCGGCTTCTCAAACCGCACCTGATCAAAGGCATGCCGTTGCAGATCGGGATTGGTCGCTATAGGGTCGCGTACTTGCCGGATATCGATTGGGTCTCCCACTGTCCGAACGAGGGGCTTTTGCCGGTAGTACACTGGTTCAGTCAATGATTGTCGCGCCCGGAGCGCATACATTCGATAGGCTACATAGCGGCAGGCATCAGCGGGCGTTACCCACGGCCCACCAAACGGCCAACCCGACGCCTGTGCCAGATCGACGCCCAACCCCAGCCGCCCCGCTTCGGTCAGCGTATACTCAAATCGTTGCATCCAGGTGGGCGACAGAAAGGGAGTAAACTGCGATTCAGTACCTTTCACGCCGTAGATGGGCGTTATCTCAACGCCCCCCAGCCCCGCGTCACGGTATTGCGTCAGCAGGTGGGTCAGGTTACTCTCATCGACGGCGCTTCCCATCCACCACCAGCGGGTCCAGGGGCGGGTTTGCTGCGTGCTGGTGGGCCACTTGGGTTGAACAGCCGACGATGACTGCGCCCGGCCAGACAAGGTAACGGCGGTCAGCAGACCGGTCAGTAGTACGCGTACAGTCTTCATCTCATGCGGTATACTTC
>JAKONH010000585.1 GCA_022702045.1 Spirosomataceae bacterium | reverse complement strand
CCATAATCGCCTTGGAATAAGGCTGCATGACAAGGCTTACCTTTTGGGTAATTTGTCCGGACAAGTAAATTCCGGCTGTCAGAAAAACTGGCTTCCCAGTAAAGGTCAACGAGATGCTATTGCCACTGATGAATGCCATCGTACAGCAGCCGTTAGGCAAGGCGTGTTGGGGCGAGGAAGAAACAGGGTTGAGGCTATGATCGAGAATCCAGAACTTTTGAATAGCGTGTTGATAGGGTTCCCGAGTAGCTGTTTCGCGGTAGATCGGCATCATTAGGTCACGAGTCATGGCACGAACGGGTCTCATAGCTCAAGGTACTACAATTTTCGCCACATTAACCTGGCGGGTAGGTTGCCCCTCTGTCTTGTAAAAACGCTACTTTACCTATGCAGCATAACTGAGGAATTGTTCCACATAGTCCTAGTCCTGCCTGAGCAGCGTAGTAATAATATCTTCGCACAGGTGATGCGTTGACAAGGCGTCCTCCAAGTCTAGGTAAGGCGTTGAGCCGCCACGAACGGCCCCCAGAAAATCGTCCAGCATGGCCACAAAGCCCCGCCTTTGTAAGGTAGGTTCCCAGTCGTTGGCCCGACCATACTCGCTGCCAACTTGGCGCTCCCGAATCAACTGAGCCACATTGAGGGCCACCAGCTTTTCGCCCGCTGACATGACTTCCAGCCGCTCTTCGGACACGGCGGTGTTGCGGTTCATAATGCCGATCGCCGTTTGGCCCCTCGCTGCAGTTAATTGCAACGTTAACTGAGTGAGCGCCTCGCCCTGACCAATCCAACTCAGGTGCTGGTGAGTCACCGGAAAGGGAAACAGCCACCGCAGCGTATCGACTACATGAATGAAATCGTCCAGCACAAACGAACGAACCGCCCCCGGTAGATAGGACCGGTTCTTTTGCATTAGGATTAGCGTGGGCTGCTGGACCGCTTCGAGCTGGCGATAGACGGGGGCATACCGGCGGTTGAAGCCCACCATCAGCAGGGTGCTGTTTTGCTGGGCCAGGAGAGCCAATTCTTGACTTTGGGCCAAGTGCAACGTCAGCGGCTTATCAACAAATACGGCGATGTGGGCCTGCAAAAGAGATTTAACAAAGGCATAGTGAGCGGGCGTAGCCGCATGCACGAAGGCCGCCTGAATGCCGGCTTTCAATAGCGAGTCTAAATGCGAGTGCCAGTGGTCAATGCGGTACTGAGCAGCAAGGTGCTGCAAGGTCTGAACGTTGCGGGAGCACAGATGAAGCTCAAGGGCGGGTTGAGCCGCTAGTAGGGGCAGATAGGCTTTAGTGGCAATATCGCCCAAGCCAATAATTCCAAGTCGAAGCATAGCTAGTCAGCAAAGCAGACAAGGCCCTTAGATTACTGCGGTGCGGGGGGACTGCCATGTGTGGTCACGGCAGGGTCCGCCGTCGCCGAACCGTCGGCGGCTGGCCACTGTAGGGCGGTGCGGATATAATCTTATGAATCGCTTGGGTCGGTCCACTAGGCGCAGCTTATTTGTCCGCTACTGGTATGCATACAGGCCTCTAACCGCTTATCGGCAACCACTCACTCCGTAAACTGGTAAGCAAACAGGATTAGTCAGTCTTGCCATAGACTACATCACTCATATACCGGGCGTTTAAAAGAAATTTGAAGACGGGGTGTTTTGTAATAGTGTAATCGATGGTTCAGACTGATAAACTGGGCCTCTTTAGATAGCTACGGATCAACAGGCTTTTCACGGACAACAATGTCCGAAATCGTACAGCCAAGAGCGGCCTCAAACACCACTCAGCGACCGCTCGAGACGGCATTACCGGGGTGGTATAGTAGTTGTACCTGTTAGTCAGTCATCCTAACTAATCAACCTTGACAGCTTATGGTTGCCAACTATCTTAAAATTGCTTGGCGAAGCCTATGGAAACATAAGCTGTTTTCATTCATCAACGTCTTTGGACTCGCCTCTGGGTTGGTTGTTTGCCTGCTCGCCATTACTCAGATCAAAGGGGCTTTCGTCTATGATGATTTTCACCCGTAGGCCGACCGCATCTACCGCATTCTTACTGATGCCAACATAACGATTCAACGAACCGGCGACGTACAGACTGTTGCCAGCACGGCACTACCCCTAGGACCGGCGCTGGCTAGTGAGTACGACTTTGTCGAGCAATGTGTACGGATCTACAAGAACCCTGGCCGGACAATTAGTGCCGGCCAAAAAACGCTGCCCGCTCAGGGTATATTCGTCGACCCGGAATTTTTCTCGCTCTTCGGGTTTCACCTCGCTGCAGGCCGACCAGCAATTGCGCCTAGAACGGCAGTGGTGTCCCGTAAAACGGCCGACCGTTTTTTCGGCAAGGCGAATCCAGTTGGGCAAACGTTATGGCAGAAAGACGGTGGCTCCTTCACGATCACTGGCATTCTTGATACGCCGGCTCATGCATCGCATCTTGAGTTCGATTGGGTTGCCTCAGTGGCAACCGTCCCCTTGCTGGAGAAGACGCATATACTGCCCGCTGAAACACAAAACTGGTCGAACTACTGGACTGCTTATACGTACGTCCGTCTCCGGGTGGGGACTTCCCCCCAAACGCTAGCGAACGCCTTGGCGATGATTAGCAGCCGGATTCAGAAGACATCTGTGGCTACAGAGCGCTATGCACTGCGTGCTCAACCCTTATCCGCCATTTCACCGGCC
>JAKONH010000570.1 GCA_022702045.1 Spirosomataceae bacterium | reverse complement strand
GGGGACGTTGAAATCGACCCGAACCAGGGCTTTTTTGCCCGCGAAATTGTAGGTATCTACGGTTTTCATGCGAGGGGTATCGTCATGTTGGTTTACGGGTCAAACTTAGTCGTTTTATAGACAGGATGACAGGATTGGCCGGATTTGATGGTCTACCGATGACGTATACACGGTGAGTTCATATAGATTGCCGGGGGCTGAGACTGGCTACGGGGGCAGGCCGTTGGGTCAAAGAAATCCAGCTAATCGAGCAATTCTGGCCGTAAACTCCCTGCTGCGGTGTATTTTCGCGTATGAATTGGTATGAAGACGAGGTTGGGCAGCTTGACAAAAAACTCCGCAACAGCTTACCCAACAGTGTAATTTTCTACGGTAGCTCTACCGTACGACTCTGGACAGGACTGGAGCAGGATTTTCCCGACGTAAAACCCATCAATGCCGGTTTCGGGGGATCTACGCTGGCGGCCTGTGCCTGGTTTTTCGAGCGGCTCATCGTGCCCGCTAAGCCCCGTACGCTGGTTCTTTACGCAGGCGACAACGACCTTGGTGACAATCGGCATCCTGAAGAAGTTTACCTGTCGTTCTGCGCTTTGGCGACCAAAATTCAGCGTGATCTGCCTGATACCGACGTCACCTTTGTGTCGATCAAACCAAGTCCGTCGCGCTGGCACATCGTCGAGCAGATTCGAGCGGCCAACCGATACATTGACGACGAAATTAAACGCCTACCCCGCTTCTCGTTTGTCGATCTGACCTCGGTTATGCTGACACCTGACGGGAAGCCACGCAGGGAGTTGTATCAGGCCGACGGTCTGCATATGAATTCGGACGGCTATGCGCTCTGGCGTCGTGAGTTGACGGCCCGCGTACCGGATCTGACGCAGCCGACGGAAGTCGATAATTTCATAAAATCGTAATCTACCAAGCCGAAAAAAATGTAGACATTCGTTTTACCATTATCGGCTGCGTATGCATCGTAACTACCAAAAATGGTTCAGTCCCCACCTACAGCGGGACATGGAGTTACTTGTTTTCGGACACAGTGGCACGCCTGTGCTGGTATTTCCGGCACGTCGGGGGCGCTTCTATGACTACGAAGACTGGGGGCTGGTCGAGGCTTTAGGCGACAAGATCGAAAACGGCTGGCTACAACTGTTTTGCGTCGACAGTATCGACGCTGATGGCTTGTACAGCCGTCGGGTTCCGCCCAACGAACGCGTACAACGACACGAGCAGTACGAGCGCTACATTCTGGAGGAAGTAGTGCCATTTATGCATTACACCAATCCAGAGCCATTCCGAATGGTTCATGGCTGTAGTTTCGGAGCTTACCATGCCGTCAACATTGCGCTGCGGCATCCACATCAGTTCAATAAAGTCGTGGCCCTGAGCGGTCGGTATGATCTGTCGGTGCCAGTAGCCGAATTCCGGGATCTATTCGACGGCTACTACGACGAAACCATCTACTTCCACACGCCCAATCATTTCCTGCCTAACATTAACGAGGAGTACGCGCTGGCCAACCTGCGCCGGATGCAACTCGTGCTGACGATTGGCGAAGAAGATCCTTTTCTGGAGAGTACCAAAGCATTGAGTCAGGCGCTACAGATGAAACAGGTCGATCATGAGCTTCACTATTGGCAGGGCCGCGCTCATCAGGCTACCGATTGGCGCAAAATGGTGCAGCTTTATCTGTGATCTGCACGTGCCTGGCTTGTGCGTTACCAAGAAGCGATCCTCAGACAAATAGCTCGTTAGCGACTAATTGCAAACTGCTCTTTTGTTATACTGACCGGTCTGCCGGCGCGGGATGACAAAAGCTAAATGAAAACACCGGACTTCAGTCCGGCGCAGATAGGTGATTCGCTCACTCACAAATGCGCCGGACTGAAGTCCGGTGTTTTGTTACTATTCGCTATACCGCTACGGCGGGTGTACCACGGCTGATCGCCAGCAGGGCGTCGCGACCGGAGTTCCAGCGATGCGCCACATTGGCTTCGCGGACGGTTTCTGGCGAGCGGGCAATGTCAGCCTGCACGTAATAGTCAGTCATGCGCTCAGTCATGCGGCTGACGATAGCGTCTATGCTAGCTGATACCAGTAGTTCAGGCGTTTCGGCGGCCAGTTGAATCAGTGCGTCGGCAATGGCGTACGTGTAGAACGCGCAGTCGATATCCTGATGCCGAACGGGAACACCGTCGTGCAGCCGCTGTAACTTCACCCCCGCATCTTCGAGCCGGTCTGAGACCAGCGCTTCGCCTTCGGGTTGCGGAAACACGGCATCGACTTTTCGCTTGAACGAATGCCACCAGGGTGGTGTACCGCCCGGGTTCAGCGTGTCGCAAAATAGGATGCGCTGCGGGTTTTCCGGTTGCGCTGCGTGAACCAGCAGCAAGGCAGCCCCCAGATGCCGGTCGTCGGCAGCATGACGGGTTTGAATGATGAAGCAATGCAGCTGATCGTCGCCGTCGGCCTGTAACTGCGTCGCCTGCGCTTTTACCAGTTCCATCGCTTCGGTCATGTACGCCTTCGTAATGACGTGAACCGGCAACGATGTCTGCGCCGACGCCTGCGCGTTAAGCTTCTGACTCAACAAGGCCAAAGCTGTCGGGTCAGAACGGCGGGTACCAAAGTAGTAGCCGATATCTTCGCGGCCTTCACCGGGGGGCAGGTCCGCCAGTCCGATCGAGTCACCGTAATCGCCCTGCCGACTAGCCGGACTGTAGCGGAACGGTACTTCAAGGTGCTCGCGGTGAGCCGCCAGGTTATAAATACGTCGCTCAAAACGGGCCAACAGCGGCTCGTAATGATCGCCTTCAAGGAAAACGTCGCTAATAGGGCGCAGCAGATGCCGTGCAATGGCGTCGTTACGGAGCAATAGCTCCAATGCGTCGTCGTGATGGTGTTTGAAAAATTGCCGAAGCGCTCCCTGCTCGACAAATTCTTCGGAGTCAGCCAGTGCATCCGGGCTACGGTCGATGCCCGGTACAGTGCCTTGCGCTATCCAGTCGCGCAGGTACTGCTTAACGGTTTTGTCGAAGGCCAGATTAGCGGCTTCAGCCTGCTCACGGCTGTACGAATGCTGATCGTTTACCGGACTGATGGTGGGCAAAATCTGGTCGGTTCCAAGGGGGTTCAGTACGCCCATGCTCAATTGATGGGCAATAGTAAGGCAAATAGTGAATGCGCTCTCCGGCATTGATCGGGTTGATGAGAAATAAGGTTATAACACCCCACAGCCGTGTGCTACGGAGTTTACA
>JAKONH010000566.1 GCA_022702045.1 Spirosomataceae bacterium | reverse complement strand
CCGATGTAATCAATCTCGTTCGTCAGCGGCACCCGGTCGTGGTGGGCATCCCGGATGGTGTAGCGCATAAACTCCGACAGCTTCACAACGGTATCGGCCGTGCGGTCGTCGTTACGCAGCGCGAGGGCGTAGATACTGTTCAGCGTATTGAAGAGAAAGTGGGGTTGAATCTGCGCCCGTAACTGCCGTAGCTCGGCCTGCAACTGATTGGTCTCGATCTGCCGTAATCGACTGGCTGTCTGAATCGAAATAGAGACCAGCGTACTAACAGTGCCCAGCAGAAAAAAGAGGAGGAGTTTGACGGGAAGTATAAAGGGTGGAGAAGACATGAACCGGGGGGCGAATTCGCCCTGCCCAGAACGGGGTAGCCCGCGGTGAAAAGCAGGGGGACTGTCGAAGTGGTCATGCTCCGGTATGCCCCGCTGACCAAAGTCCGGTCTGTCAAACATCACTTCGTTAATGAAGAGTTGGCGGAACCAGGCTATCGGTGTGTTTTCTTTTGGTGGTTTGAAAAAAGCCCATTGTTCGATTCGGTAAGGCAGGTATGCAGCCCCCAACACGCAGCTGATGGCTATGATCAGGTACAGTTTGTAGCGTTTGGTCAGAAACCAGCGCGGGACAAAAATTGTGTGGTTGACATACGAGAAAACAACCAGAAACAGATAAGCCAGCCCGTTCTGAATCAAGTGGTCATGTGGTTCGAGCGGTTGCCAGCTCACCCCGCTATACCGGAAGTAGAAAACGGGTAGGGCCAGTACAACCAGCCAGATCAGTAACTGGAGTTTACGTTCGCTGAACCGGTTTGACATGTACGAATCGAGTGAGCTGCAAAGCTATACGAAGCGGGAATCGTTGCTGCATAAAAGTGGCTAACAGCGCTAATCATGGGGTCAACCGCTGTCAGGAGTAAACCCGGCAGTCAGTGCATTGATTAGTGGTTAGAGATCTATTTGAAAGGGTAAACGCTGAAAAGCTACTGGAACAGGTAACTCTTACGAGGGAAAAAGATCGTTTTTCTGCTAAAAATTAACAAAATTTTTATGTTAATCGTGTCTACTGTTAATGTATTGATTATCAGTAGTTTGTGGCAAAAAATAAAAAATAGCCCGGACATAAATAACATTTTTTTCGCTGTATAGCTGCGCATACAGCGAAAAAAATACTTATCTGCCAAATCCAACTGAGGGCTGTATACGTAGGTTGGTCATTAGCTTATTTCGCAGGGCGTAAGCCAAGAATTTACTTGAGTTGCTATGGATATACAACAGAATGAATCGGGCCTGCCGTCGTTGCCGGGTCAGTTTGAACCGGTCAGGGTCGGTCGCCGACTATTTCTGCGCTTCGCCGGAGCGCTGACAGCTGGGGGTGCCCTTCTGTCGGCCTGTAAGGACGAGGAAAACCCAACAACAGTATTGGCTACTGTTGATCTGGGGTCGGGCGATGTGGGTATTCTGAATTATGCCTATGCGTTAGAACAACTGGAAGCGGCTTTTTACGAGCAGGTCATCGCTAACCCGTATAGCGGCATGACGACCGAAGAAACGCAAATTCTGACCGATCTGCGCGACCACGAAGTTATTCACCGTGAGTTTTTCAAAGCGGCTCTGTCGACAAATGCGATCGGTTCACTGACGCCTAACTTCAGCGGTATCAACTTCAGAGACCGCACCAGCGTGTTGAACACAGCGAAAGCCTTCGAAGATCTTGGTGTGGCCGCTTACAACGGTGCTGGCAACTTGATTAAAGACGTAACCTATCTGGCCATTGCCGGTAAGATCGTTTCCGTAGAGGCACGGCATGCTGCTGCCATCCGCGACTTGATCAACCCAAAATCAGCTGACTTCGCCGGCGACGACGTTGTAACGCCATCAACTGGTCTTGATCCAGCTACCAAGCCGTCAGGCGTACTGCCAACGGCACAACGATTTGTCAGAACGCCAATCTCCGGCGTTAATCTTCCAACGGCTTAATTACAGTATCGCATGGATTTTATCAAACTTATTTCGGATATCGAGCAGGTTGATGCTGATGCGAGCGAGCGGTTAAGCTTTTATACGCGTCGCAACCTGTTCAAACTAGGGTCACGTGTAGCGGCAGCTGCCATCCCGACCGTCGTGGCCGGTGCGCTGAACGAGGTGTTGGCGCAATCATCGGCTGCTATCGATGTAGCCAAATATGCGCTGACACTGGAATACCTGGAAGATGATTTTTACCAGAAAGGACTAGCCGCTTCGGGGTTAATTCCCTCGAGTGATCGGACCATCTTCTCGCAAATTAGCAAGCACGAAACGGCACACGTGGCGCTGCTACAGGGAGCATTAGGTGCTGCAGCAATAGCTAAACCGACATTCAAATACCCAACCGGTACGTTTACAAGTTATCAGACATTTGTCGCAACGGCCCGGATTCTTGAAGATACGGGGGTTGCCGCCTACAAAGGACAGGCAGGTGCCTTGATCAACGATAAAAATCTGCTGCAGGTAGCCTTACAGATTCATTCGGTAGAAGCCCGGCACGCGTCAGAAGTCCGGCGGCTTGCCGGTTTGAAAGGTTGGGTAACAGATTCGTCAAATACTACGCTGACGCAGGGGGGAGTCAATTTAAAGACGCTGACCGGTAAATCTGACGAAGCCATTAAAGGAGCGTTCGATGAGCCATTAACGTCGGCGCAGGTGCTGGCAATTGCTGCGCCATTTCTGTAAGCGAAGTCAAATGCAGTTGATACTGATATAGACACAATAGATGTCTGCATGCAACGATCAACGGCTGAATAATATATAGGGAGACCGGATATCCGGTAGGTTGTGGAAAAGCATCGGAGTTTCTCCGGTGCTTTTTTTGTGCTTGAAACCGCCAATCGGCGGTTTTTTTGTTGCTTGCGGCCCCGTTTTATCGCTGAAGGCGTTATCTGCTTATGAAGGTTATCCGTATTGTGTCGAAAGGGCTACTTGGGCTGCTTGTGTTTGTGTTGCTGCTAGCCGCAATTGGCCTGGCCCCCGTCGACGATACGCCGTATCAGCAAATGAATTATTACCGGCAAACCCGGCAGCAACTGGCGGCTCTGCTGAGTCCGCCTAAACCCACGGCCGCATTGCAGGCAGGCTGGGCAAAAGTAAATATCACGCCCAATTTCACAACCGCAACGGGTGGATACGGTGCCCGGCTGGGCAAGCACTGGCACACCGTTAACGACTCGATTTTTGCTCGGGCAGTGGTGCTCGATAACGGCAGTAACCGCGTCGCTATCGTTGGCTTGGATTTGCTGATCACCCCGCCTACCGTTGTCGAAGCACTGAAAAAACGGTTGCCGGAAGTCGGGATGCGCTGGGAAAACGTGTACATGGGCGCCATTCATTCGCACAACAGTCTGGGTGGCTGGGCACCGGGTCTGGTCGGGCAACTAATTGCCGGGGGGTATGATAAACGCGTTGTACCGTTGATCACAGACGGTATTCTGACTGCTATCCGACAGGCGCAGGCCAATGTGAGTTTCGCCGAACTGGGTTACGGCCAAACCAACGCCAGCGACCTGATCTACAACCGGATGGCAAACTCAGGACCAACGGGTCCGCTCGACGGTACTGTCCGACTGCTGAAGCTAAAAAAGAAGACGGGGCAAACTGCTCTGATCTGTTCGTTTGCGGGTCACGCGACGCTTTTCGATGATAGTGCAAGTGAATACCTCAGCCGCGACTATCCGGGGGCGCTGGTTGATCGGCTGGAAAAAGACGATGCTGACTTTGCCGTCTTCCTGGCCGGAGCGGTAGGGAGCACTGGTCCCGAAGTCAAAGCGCCGGACGACCTCGCTGAGATTCGAACTTATGCCGGGGAACTGGCAAACCGGATCGAGCGGGTTCTGCCCACAATAAAGACCCGCACCGACAGTACACTGGCCATGCTGACCTTGCCGCTGGGGCTGCGCGAGCCCAATCCACGGATCATTGGTAACTGGCGCGTTCGGCCATGGTTATTCTACACCATATACGGCGACTATCCATCGGATCTGAAAGCCCTGTATCTTGGTAACACGGTGCTGATCGGTACACCCTGCGACTTCTCCGGTGAGCTGGCTGTTGAGCTGGCTCCAGCTGCCAAACGCGACGGTGTCAACCTGATGGTTACTAGTTTTGAGGGCGGCTATATCGGCTACGTAACCCCCGATCGGTATTACCACCGGCAACAGTACGAGGTTCGGGAAATGAACTGGTTCGGCCCGTACAATGGCGCTTATTTTAAAGAAATGATGACCGGACTGCTCGACCGGATCACCCGAAAATGAGCAATTTTTTGTATCTTTACTTAGTGGTAAAGGTCTATAAACCAAGCTGATAAATTACTGAATGATTGCTTATTTAGACGGGCAACTGTCCTATAAAGAAACCACGTATGCCATCATCGATGTACACGGTGTTGGCTATGGGGTTCATATCTCCCTGCAAACCTACGCAACGCTGCCCGGTGGTGGCGACCGTATTAAACTATTCATTCATCACTTGTTTCGCGAAGACGCACAACTGCTGTACGGCTTTGCCAGTGCTGATGAAAAATCACTCTTTCTTGACCTAATCGGTGTGTCGGGCGTAGGCCCTAATACGGCCCTGGGTATGCTGTCGGCCATGCAGCCGGCTGATCTTCGGCTGGCTATTCTGGGCGAAAACGTCCGGGCGGTGCAGGCCATCAAAGGCATCGGGGCGAAAACGGCCCAACGCATTATTCTGGAACTACGCGATAAGATGAAGAAATCGGGTGTCGTTCCCGAC
This sequence comes from Spirosomataceae bacterium, assembly GCA_022702045.1. Taxonomy (GTDB): domain Bacteria; phylum Bacteroidota; class Bacteroidia; order Cytophagales; family Spirosomataceae; genus Spirosoma. Next base: position 544 of record JAKONH010000566.1, on the reverse strand, counting down.
GGACCGTCCTACCGGCAGCAAACCAGCAATCCGGTGCGGGAAGAGTCAGTGGCAGCCCTCATGGCGTTGGGCTTCCCCAAACCAACAGCGGAGAAAAGCGTCGACGATGCCTTACGTGCCGACCCCACGCTGTCCGTCGAAGCCGTCATCCGACAGGCACTGCGGTAATTAAGGTCAACCGTTTAAGGTTTGCGTCAGCTAACCTTAAACGGTTGACCTTAGACCTATTGGGCCAAATACCCACCATCGACGGGATAGTACGCACCCGTGACGAAGGACGCCTTCGCAGATGATAGCCACACAACCAGTTCAGCAACTTCGTCGGGTTTACCCAGGCGCCCGGCCGGGTGAAGACCAGCCAATGCGTCTAAAGCTTCATCCGTCATGTGCTTGGTAAGCAGGGGTGTTTCAATATAAGCCGGCCCTACTGCATTGACGCGGATACCGCGTGCCGCATATTCCAGTGCAGCTGCTTTCGTCAGGCCCACGACCCCATGTTTGGCTGCTACGTAAGCCGATGACAACTGCGTACCTACCTGCCCCA
>JAKONH010000292.1 GCA_022702045.1 Spirosomataceae bacterium | reverse complement strand
CCGCCCAGACGCGACCAAACCCGCGCGATGTACCCGTGATGAACCACACTTTGCCAGCCGTTGCCGCTGTTGTTTCAGGCCGAACGCCCGTATCTTCCTGTTGCTGTGCCATGTTAGTTTAATGAGTTAATGACATAACAAAGGTCCGCCTAAACGATTCGATGCCTGTAGTCGAATCGAGGGAGTTTGTAGTCGAAATAGAGAAAGACCGAACGAGTTTCGATAGTAACTACCTGTCCATACTGGCAAGATAGTCAGCAGGGTGGGGTCCGTCTGACGCCGATTCGCGGATTTGGCTACGACAATCGTATATCCGGCTACGGCTGCCGGTTAACAAGGGTGGAACTTTGTCCTGCACAAACCAACTGAACCATGATTCTGGTAACCGGAGCTACCGGCCAACTCGGCGGGGCCGTCATCAAGCAATTACAAACACTTATTTCTCCTCAACAGATCGTTGCCTTCGTACGGGATGAACACAAAGCCACTCAGCTGCGTGAGCAGGGGGTAGCCCTGCGCATCGGTACGTACGACGACCCGGCGTCGCTCGATCGGGCGATGGAAGGCATTGAAACGGTCCTGCTGATTGCGGGGACCGACGAGGAAAAACGGGTACAGCAGCACCAAAACGTGGTCGATGCAGCCAATCGGGCCGGCGTTGGGCGCATTGCTTACACGAGCCGGGCACTGAAAGACCGTAGCACGCTAGTCAATCGACTGATGGATGCTCATTTTCAGACGGAAGACTACATAAAAGCCAGCGGCCTGACCTACAGCCTGTTTCGGAACATACTCTACATGGACGCCATCCCGCAGTTTGTCGGTGGCAACCCTGTGTTTGAGCGTGGTATCGTCCTGCCAGCCGGGCAGGGGCGGGTGGCGCTGGCGCTGCGGAGTGAGCTGGGGGAAGCAATGGCGAACGCCCTGGCTTGTCCGATGGCCGGTAGTGTGACGTACCAACTCACCGGTAGCGCATCCTATTCCTTTGACGATATAGCGACCGCACTTACTGAACTGTCGGGTAGGTCGGTCACGTACACCCCGGTGGCGTTAGCCGCGTTTACAGCGCAACTACGGGCGCGTGGTTTGCCTGACGTAATGGCCCGGCGTATCACTGACTTTATTACGGACATCGCCAACGGACAGGAAGACACCGTGACAACCGACCTCGAAACGCTGCTCGGCCGACAACCGACCGGACTGGCCGACGGATTGAAATCGGTGTTTGGGTATTGAAGGATTACTTCGCTGTTCCCGTAAATCCCAGCAGCAAAGAACCCCGCACCAGTACTGGTGCGGGGTTCTTTGCTGCTGGGCGGGTTTAGGTGCGTCTGTTGTTTTGGCCTCAGCACGCTCGCCGATCATATATACAACTCCGTTCTGCATAGAAAACGGTGTGTAATCAGGCACGCATGGGTGATCTAGTTTGTCGTTAGGACAGTTAGATTCGCTCTAAATTAAGCGAAACGGTGACAAGTCGAAAACTTCGTCGTTAGCTGTCGGTTAGTAACATGACGTTGTGATACTCATGAAACCGATCGTGGCATTTTTTCTGGCATGCTGGATACTGGGCGGTAGCTTGCTGCCTGGTTTTGGTATCGAGCAGTCGGCCCATTTGGGGGATTTGGTAGAGCATTATCAGGCGCACAAAAAACTGGACGCCCAACTCTCATTCGTCAATTTTCTGAAGATGCATTATGGTGCTGATTCAGCCCATCAGAAACGCCCTAGCCATAGTCATCGCAACTTGCCCGCTCATAGCCATTCTGTGTCCAACTACCTACCAGCGGGTCTGATTTTGGCTGCGCCCAACAGTTGGCGGCTTAGCGACCAGACGAAAGATGCCTTTTTCTGGAAAGCGGACCTATACACATTCCTCGCTGTCTTCGCGCTGATCAACCCGCCCCGGCACTAGCTGGCCGTCTGGCCGCATACGGTGTTTATGCACTCACGTCTCGTTGATAGTAACGAGCAGGTCTACTGACGCTGGCCACGGTACTTCATGAACCTGTAAAATCCGTCGGGCCAGCCGGTGGTCCATCGTCAACTACCCTGTGGTGGGCGTTGTGGCTGTACAATTTAGTCGATCAGACAATTCATCACTCATAATAGTATGCAACTCAATGGCGCTCATTGGCACCTGCTGGTAAATCACGTGCCAATAATTGGTAGTCTGATGGCTACACTAGTACTGAGCTATGGCCTCTTACGCCGAAACGACGCTATCGTTCAGCTCAGTTTTGGTCTTTTCGTGCTGGTCTGCGTTGCCACGGCTATCACTGATCAGACGGGCGAATCCGCCGAACATTATCTGGCGTCTATCAATGCGCTTAACCGGTCACGGCTGCACGCACATGAAGAAGCCGCCGACCTGGCAAACATCGGCATGTACCTGACGGGTGGCCTGTCGTTGCTTTCGTTGGTATGGCAGCGCGCCCGAGATTGGCGGTTGCTGCCTGCTGTTGTTCTCGTCAGTGCGCTGGTCACGTTTGGCCTGATGGCGAACGTAGGCCGGTTAGGTGGGCTGATCATGCACCGGGAACTGGATAGTGAGCAGGCTGCGCAATAGCCTGCTCACTAACGGCAATCGCACGAATACCCTTTTTTTAAGTATGAACTATCGTTTAACAAGTCAGTACAATGAAATCGCAAACAAACGTGAATACACGTAACGTGCTGAAAGCATGCCTTGCCGGTAGCCTGTGTGTGCTGCCCTTACTGGTTCAGCCGGCAGCAGCACAAAACCGCCGGGCTGGCGATGCCAACCAGACCCGGACCAGTACGACAACCGAGACTGCCCAGCCGTCTACTTCGCAACTGGGCAACTATCGCAATGAGCGGGCCGACGCCTGGATTCCGCTGGAAGCCGATAAGCGGACGGCTATCAACACTGATCTGCAGGCCAGCGTGGTTGAACTACTCGAACTGTACCACGATGCAAAACAGTCGCACTGGAACCTGCGGGGACCGCTCTATTTCCCGTTGCACGAAAACCTGCAGGAATACGCTGACCTATACCTGAAGTATGCCGATCTACTCGCCGAACGGCAGTTACAGATTGGCATGTCGGCCGACGGGCGGACCTCAACGGTCGTGCAGTCGGCAAATCTACCTCAGTTTCCGGGTGGCCCGCTGTCGGATCGGCAGGTGCTGGACCTGATGACCGAGCGTATTTACACCATCGCTAAACGGATACGGACACGGATCGACAGCACCGGAAAGAACGGCGACGAGGTTACATCCAATAAGTTTCAGGATCTGAGTTACGAATTGGATAAACAAGTTTGGCAATTTCGGGTACATATGCAGTAGCCACCCCCATTGCTTCGGGCGGTTGCTGACCGGGTCGGGTATGCCTGAGCCGATCGGCGGCCGTCAGTTACGGGCTAGTTGGTTTAGCCTGATAAAAGGCATCACATTTAATGTTAATAACAGATTATGAAATCCATGAACATCCCGGAAGGGTTTGGTGAATGTCCCTTCAGAGGAACCCGTATCGGTGGTGCCATCGGTACGGCCCCGCAGAATGACGACTGGTGGCCCAACCGGCTACAGGTCGAACTGCTGCATCAGGAACAGCCAGCCGCTAACCCGCTGAGCGATGAGAACTACAAAGAGCTGTTCAACAAAATCGACTTTCAGCAGCTTAAGCAGGACGTCAAAGAGCTGCTTGTCGATTCGAAGGACTGGTGGCCAGCCGATTATGCCAACTACGGTCCGCAGATGATTCGGATGGCGTGGCACTCGGCGGGTACCTACCGGATTGCCGACGGTCGGGGAGGGGCCGGACAGGCCATGCAGCGGTTTGCGCCCATCAACTCGTGGTGGGACAACGGCAACACCGATAAGTCGCGTCGGTTGCTCTGGCCAATCAAGAAAAAATATGGCTCGGCGCTGTCTTGGGCTGACCTGATTGTGCTGGCGGGCAACTGCGCGCTGGAAATCATGGATTTTCCGACCTTCGGCTACGGCGGTGGCCGCCGGGACGCCTGGGAGCCCGATCGCAGTACGTATTGGGGCCCCGAATTCTGGGGTGGAAAACCCGTCGATCAGGTTCCCGCGTCGACCCAGCACAAGGGTCATCCCGACGAGATGGTGAACAACAATCTGCGCTGGCACGGGAGCCCGAAGGAAGCTTACTTCGATCTGGAAAATCCGCTGGCAGCCAGTCATCAGGCGCTGATCTACGTAAACCCGGAAGGACCCGCCAACAACGGTGACCCGCATGATTCGGCCCGCGAAATTCGTGAATCGTTTGCGCGCATGGCCATGGGCGACGAAGAAACGGTGGCGCTCATCGCTGGTGGACACGCCTTCGGCAAAAGCCACGGCATGGTGGCGCCGGAAAAGATCGGAGCCGCGCCAGAAGCTGCGCCCATTCACGCCCAGGGCTTCGGCTGGCACAACCCGGTCGGGTCGGGCAACGGCGTCAATACCATGACCAACGGTATCGAGGGATCGTGGACCCAGAACCCTACCCGGTGGGATAATTCGTACCTCGAAAACCTGCTCGGCAACGAGTGGAAAAAAGTGGAGAGTCCGGCTGGATCGACGCAGTGGACACCTATCGACCCAAATGCGCCAAAGACACCGGATGCCCACATCGCCGGTCAGCTAAACGATCTGATGATGATGACGTCGGATATCGCACTCAAAGTAGACCCGGAATACCGGAAGATCTGTGAGAAATTCCTCAACGACTTCGACTACTTCACGGATGCCTTCTCGCGCGCCTGGTACAAGCTGACGCACCGGGACATGGGACCGAAAGAACGCTATCTGGGCCCCGAAGTGCCAGCGGATAACATGATCTGGCAGGACCCGCGCCCCGACCGCGATTACGACCTGATCGATGAGAGTGACGTGGCCACACTAAAACAACGTTTGCTCGACAGCGGTCTTACTGTGTCGGCGCTGGTATCGGCAGCCTGGTCGGCAGCTTCAGTATATCGCAATTCCGACAAACGGGGTGGGGCCAACGGCGCCCGTATCGCCCTGGAACCGCAGAATAACTGGGAGATGAACCGGCCGGAAGAACTGAGCTATGTACTGCAAACGCTGCGGGGTATTCAGGGCGAGTTCAACAGCAGGCAGTTGGGTAACAAACAGGTGTCACTGGCCGACCTGATTGTGCTGGGCGGTTGTGTAGCGGTCGAAAAGGCGGCTCGTGATGCAGGCGTATCGGTCACCGTTCCGTTCACGCCGGGTCGGGTCGATACGACGCTGGAACTGACTGACGTGGAAAGCTTCAACTGGCTCAAGCCGGTCTCCGACGGGTTCAAAAACTACCACAACGACAAGGTAGGTTACCGGGTGCCGCCCGAGCGCATCTTTCTCGACCGAGCTCAGCTGTTGACGCTAACCGCACCCGAGTGGACGGTACTCGTCGGTGGTCTGCGCGTACTGGAACAGAACTACGATTATGCAAAGCACGGGGTATTTACGGAGCGTCCTGGTCAGCTCACCAACGATTTCTTTCAGGTACTGACCAGCATGGACTATGAATGGGTACCGCAGGATCAGCAGGAAATGCTGTTCGACGTGCGGGAGCGAAATGGCGGGGCAACCAAATACACGGCCACTCGTTGCGACCTGATCTTCGGCTCGAACGCCCAACTGCGCAACATCGCGGAAGTATACGCGGCTGACAATGCGCAGGAACGCTTCGTTCATGATTTCGTAGCTGCCTGGAACAAGGTGATGATGCTCGACCGCTACGACGTTAAAGACGAGTAGCCATTGTCAACAAGTGCTTGACTATCGCCTGCCCGGTGCCATTTTTACTGGCGTCAGGCAGGCGGTTTACGTATTTTGTCGACCGTATGCGGTTCAACCGCTCGCCGTATTCATCCACTCGTTACAAGCTCAACTATGACAGATCGCAGTTACCTGCATCAGGAGCAACACTTACGCAGTTCGGCCATGATCGCCGACGTCGTTATTGGTATGTCCGACGGCTTGACTGTGCCGTTCGCGCTGGCGGCTGGGTTGAGTGGCGCCGTTGCCAACTCCTCGCTGGTTGTAACGGCTGGAATTGCCGAGATTGTAGCCGGTTCGATTGCTATGGGGCTGGGCGGTTATCTGGCCGGTCGAACCGAAGTCGATCATTATGAGTCGGAACGTCGGCGGGAAGCGGCTGAAGTCGAGTCGGTCCCCGAACGGGAGAAAGAAGAAGTTCGCGCGGTGTTTGCCGAGATGGGACTAAGCCCGGCGTTGCAACAGACTGTAGCCGACGAACTGGCCAACGATAAGGATAAGTGGATTGACTTCATGATGAAGCATGAACTGGGCCTCGACGAGCCTGACCCGAACCGGGCAACTCAAAGCGCCGTCACGATTGGCGCTTCGTATGTCGCAGGCGGGCTGGTGCCACTAGCCCCCTATTTTTTCGTGACTCAACCCCATCAGGCACTGCTCTATTCCTGCGGAGTAACGCTCGTCTGCCTGTTTGTCTTCGGGTACTTCAAAGCCAAAGTAACCGGACAGCCGCCTGTTAGTGGGGCGGTCAAAGTCGCACTGATTGGGGCGGCAGCCGCAGCAGCGGCCTTTGGCGTCGCACGGCTATTCAACGGCTAATGGCTGCCGGGCTAACGCGCCGGTTCATACCGGTGATTTGGTTAGAAAGACCGTAGATTCGGTTATGCCGGGCCGATGACGATGACAGACCTTTGTAAATGTAAAACAAGCAACGTCATGAAGATTATCGTCACTGGCTCGTTGGGCCATATTAGCCAACATCTTACGCAGCAACTCGTTCAACAAGGCCACACCGTTACGGTAATCAGCAGCAGCGCCGATCGTCGGGAGGCTATCGAAGCTCTTGGGGCGACAGCCGCTATCGGCTCCGTGGCCGATGGCGCTTTCTTGGCCAGTACCTTCGCCGGGGCCGACGTGGTGTATGGTATGGTGCCGCCTGCGTATTATATCGACCCAGCGATCGAGCCGATGGCATTTTACCGAAGTACGGCGACGGCCTATACGCAGGCTATTCGACAGGCGGGCGTTAAACGAGTAATTCACCTGAGTAGCTTTGGGGCCGAACTCGATCACGGTACCGGTTTCATTCTAGGTTCGCATCAGGCCGAAGCCATTCTAAACGAACTGACCGAGGTCGATATTACCCATATCCGCCCGACGTCGTTCTATTATAACCTGTTGGGCTTCATCGGGCAGATCAAACACACGGGGCGTATAGCAGCTAATTACGGCGCTGATGACGTTATTCCGATGGTAGCACCTGTCGACATTGCAGCCGCTATTGCCGATGAAATTGGGTTACCTGCCGAGTATCGAAAAGTCCGCTATGTCAGCAGTGACGAACCAACAGGACATGAAGTGGCCGCTCAACTGGGCGCGTCCATTGGTATGCCCGACCTGCAATGGGCGCTCATCAGCGATGAAGAAACGCTGGCTGGCCTGACAACTGCCGGTACACCCGCCCATCTCGCCGAGGGCCTGGTCGAACTATACGGAGCCCTGCACAGCGGTCGGTTACAGACGGATTACAACCGCAATAAACCCGCGTTGGGCCGGGTGAAAATCGGCGATTTTGCGGCCGACTTTGCCGCGGCTTATAACCGGTCCTGACGATTGACTATCTTGTTATCCTGTTGTTAGCGAACAGTAGAACACAAACCGAATCAGCATGCAGCCACGTCGGATCAGCACGATCAGCGAATACCATCAGGTCAGAGGGTTGTCCCGGCCGGAACACCCGCTGGTCAGTGTTATCAACCTCGATCAGGTCGGTGCCGCGTACAGTTGCGAAGCGGTTAGCCTGGTGCTCGACTTTTATTCTATTGCGCTGAAGCGGAATCCGCACAGCAAACTGAAATACGGGCAGTATCCGTACGATTTCGACGAGGGAATCCTGTTTTTTATCGCGCCGGGGCAGGTGTTCAGCATTGAGCCGGTCCCGGACAGACCCGAAGGTACTACCCGTCCGTCGGGCTGGATTGTACTGGTACACCCAGATTTTCTGTGGGATACACCGCTGGCTAAAACTATCCGGCAGTACGCTTATTTCGACTACGCCGTTCACGAAGCGCTGTTCCTCTCGGAGAAAGAGGAGCAGACTATCGTTGGCCTTATCCAGACAATTCAGCAGGAGTATCAGGCCCGCATCGACCAGTTTAGCGATAACATTGTCATTGCCCATCTTGAAGTGTTGCTGACCTATGCCGAGCGATTTTACCAGCGCCAGTTCGTCACCCGCAAGATCAGTAATCATACAATCCTGAACCGCCTGGAGACCGTGCTGGCGACTTATTTCGCGGGCAACGATCTGATCGAAAAAGGGTTGCCTTCAGTGCAGTACGTGGCCGATCAACTGAACGTATCGCCCAATTATCTGAGCAGTCTGCTGACGGTGCTGACGGGGCAAAGCACGCAGCAGCATATCCACGACAAGCTGATCGATAAAGCGAAAGAGAAGCTGTCGACAACCAATCTGTCGGTCAATGAGATTGCGTATGCGCTGGGTTTCGAACACCCACAGTCGTTCAGTAAACTGTTTAAAAACAAGACCAGCCAGTCGCCTGTTGCGTTTCGGCAGTCGTTTAAGTAAGCCTACCGGTAGTCAGAAGAACAGGGTAAACCGATTGGACAAATTGGGCAAAACAACGTAGTTTGTTCTTTTTCAATTGATACCTAAACATGACGCTATCGCAGTTTACGACGGACGAACCGCTCGATGTACTTATCGTTGGGGCGGGCCTGGCGGGTGTCGGCGCGGCCTGCTGGCTTCAGCAGGAGTGCCCCGGCAAGCAGTACGTCATCCTGGAAGCCCGTGATACACTGGGTGGTACCTGGGACCTGTTTCGCTATCCCGGCATCCGGTCTGATTCGGACATGTACACGCTGGGCTACGCGTTTAAACCCTGGCTGGCCGACAAAGCTATTGCCGACGGGGAAACCATCCGCAGTTACATCGAGGAAACGGCCCGCGAAAACGATGTTGTTAAGCACATTCAGTTCGGGCACAAAGCCGTTGCGGCTTCCTGGTCGAGCGCCGACGCCTGCTGGACCGTCGACGTTGAGCAAGTCGCTACCGGTACGCGCCAGCGGGTATACGTCCGGTTTCTGTACATGTGCAGCGGCTATTACAGTTACACGCAGCCCCACCGGCCTACCTTCGCTGGTGAAGCGGACTTCACCGGAACCGTTGTGCTGCCGCAACTATGGCCTAACGACCTGGACTACACAGGCACACAAGTCGTTGTGGTAGGGAGTGGCGCCACGGCCATGACGCTCGTTCCGGCGATGGCCAAGTCGGCGGCACATGTCACGATGCTGCAACGGTCGCCTACCTACGTGGTGGCCCTGCCAAGCAAAGACAAGGTGTCGCTGACACTCCGGCGCTGGCTACCCAAGGGGGCGGCCTACCGGCTGACGCGCTGGAAAAATACGCTGCTGCGGGTGGTGATGTACTGGCTGACCCGAAGCCGTCCCGAGCTGGCGAAGCGGCAGTTGCTCAAGGACGTAACCAGACAGCTCAGCCCCGATTACGACGTACAAAAACACTTTACCCCACGCTACAATCCCTGGGATCAACGCATTTGCGTGGTGCCCGATGGCGATCTGTTCGACGTCATCAAGGCAGGGCAGGCATCGGTCGTTACCGACGAAATCGAGCGGTTCACCACCGACGGGCTACTGCTCAAGTCCGGGCAGACGCTCCCCGCCGATGTGATCGTGCTGGCGACGGGTCTGACCGTTCAGTTGTTTGGCGGTATGCAATTGACCGTCGACGACAAAACGTACCAGCCCGATGAACTGATGGCCTACAAGGGTATGATGTTCGGCGACGTGCCTAACCTGGCCCTGGCCTTTGGCTATACCAATGCATCGTGGACGTTAAAAACCGACCTGACGGCCCGGTACGTTTGCCGGCTGCTGCGCCATATGGACAAACATAATTACGCTATCGCCGTACCACGTCGGGAATCCGATGTAACGCCCCGCCCTTTTCTGGATTTTACGTCCGGCTATGTACAGCGGGCGGGCAACAAGCTACCCAAACAAGGGTCGCGACGACCGTGGCAGGTGCATCAGAATTATCTACGGGACAGTATGATTATTCGCTACAGCCGGCTGACGGACGGCGTGCTACATTTCGGATCTAAAGGGGGGTTACCATGAACGTAGCGAATCGGGTAGCTGTCGTCACGGGGGCGGGCAGCGGTATTGGTCGGGCGTTGGCGCATGCGCTGGCGCAGCGGAAATGCCATCTGTTTCTGGTCGACATCAATCCGCGCGGACTCAATCAGACGCTGGAGCAGGTAACGCGCTATGGCGTTCGGGTAGCCGGTCAGCCGCTCGACGTAGCCGACACTGCTGCCGTAAACGCCTTGCCCGCTGCCGTACTGACGGCGCATGGTCGGGTCGATTTGCTTATCAATAATGCCGGCATTGCATCGGGTGGCACCTTCGAACAGCTAAGCGAGACAGACTTTGATCGGATCATCGATGTCAACTTCGGGGCCGTGGTGCAACTGACGCGCCATTTTTTGCCCCACCTGCATCAGCGCGACGACGCACGGCTGGTTTACCTGTCGAGCCTGTACGGGCTGATAGCCCCACCGGAACAGACAGCTTATTCAGCCAGTAAATTCGCGGTGCGCGGCTTCGCCAACGCCCTCCGGCACGAACTGGCCCGATCGACGGTGGGCGTAACGGTCGTGCATCCGGGTGGCATAGCAACCAACATTGCCCGGCATGCCCGCGTGCCGAAAGGCGCGACCGAAGACGAGATTCGGCGGAAGCTGGTGGTTTACGAAAAGATGCTCCGCATGGTACCGGAGCAGGCGGCTGAAATCATTGTTAAAGGTATCGAGCGCAACAAAGCCCGCATACTGGTTGGTAATGATGCCCGGTTTGTCGCGTGGCTCGAACGCCTGCTGCCCGTCAGCTACTGGACGGTGCTTCAAAAGTTGATGTAATCCTCAGTGGCGACTACTACACACTGCTGCGTGTATGACGTACCGTTCGCGGGTAAAGTGGGAATGATCGTAGGCCGGTCGTTGTTATAGTAGGGGTGAGACAGACGCAGCCTGTAAGCTTAAGGAGCTTTCGTACTAACAACCGGTTAGTGCCATTCCTAAACCGAAAGTGGTTGGGTTGGTAGCGTAAACAACTGCATGCCGGTCTTTTTTTAACACCGGCCAGTTAGGGAGAATGACGAAAACAGGGCCGTAGTACGTTTTAGTAAGCGTCATCGGTATGACAACCAATGGAGTACCATTTGCTTACTTCAATCACGCGTTGTCGACCAGACGTAGTTGTAGTCAACAGAATGGATACAGACAGAAATGGGCATTTACAACATACTACTGATTACCGTTATGGTGTCGGTATTGGCTGTACTGATTGTCTGGCTGGATGGCCGACAAGCCGGCAGTAAACCGAACAAAAAGAAAAAAGGTCAGGTAAAAAGCGGTAAGTCAGGCAAGAAGCGAAAGCTGCATCATGCCTGACTTGGCAGCGTCTACTAGCCGGAAATGCTGTTCAGCGTGGCCATGTCGTCGTCGCTAAGGGTAAGGCTACCGACCTGCATGTTTTCCTCAAGGTGTTTGACACTCGATGTGCCCGGAATAAGCAGAATATTGTCGGCGCGGTGTAGCAGCCAGCTCAGGGCAATCTGATGCGTAGTGACACTGTGGGCGTCGGCAATGCGCTGCATGATCTCGTCTTTGTGCGCATCCATACCGCCCCCAATCGGGAACCACGGAATAAACACAATGCCCTGCTGCTGACAGTAATCGAGCACCGATTCCCACTCCCGATTGTACACGCTGTACCGGTTCTGCACGGATGCGACGGGGAAAAATTCCTGCGCTTTTTTGATGTCCTCAACCGATACTTCTGATAAGCCAAGGTGTCTGATTTTGCCGTCCTGCTGCGCCTGTTTCAGAAAACCGAAGGAGCGTTCGGCGGGTACGTTTGGATCGATACGGTGTAGTTGGTAGAGGTCGATGTGGTCGAGTTTTAAGCGTTGCAGACTGCCGTTCAGTGCCTCGTGGAGGTGTTGTGGTGTGGCGTCGTTGTTGAAGTCGGCCCAGGGGCCGAAACGCACTAACCCGCCTTTGGTACCGATCACCAGCTTGTCGGCGTAGGGGTGGAGGGCGTCCGCGATTAACTGCTCCGACGTGAATGGCCCGTACATATCGGCTGTGTCGATGAACGTAACGCCCAGCTCAACGGCCCGACGGAGTATGTCGATGGAGTTTTGCGGATTATCGGGCATTCCCCAGATAGCTGGTCCTGTGATGCGCATGGCGCCAAAGCCGATGCGGTTCAGTTCCAGATCGCCACCCAGCGTCAGGGTGGTTTTTAGTGTGTTGGTTGTCATGGTTAATTAAACGATTGTCTGAATTGCAGGGGTGATAAGTTAGTTTTGCTTTTAAAGAGCTTGTTAAACGATTGCGGGTAGGTGAAGCCCAGCTGGTACGCGATTTCGCCGACCGATAGCGTGGTTGTGCTTAGCATCGCCTTTGCCTTGTCGATGAGTTGCTGCTGAATGTGTTGTTGAGCGCTCTGACCCGTCAGGCTACGGAGCAGGTCGCTCAGGTAATGGGGCGATACGTTGAGCTGACTAGCCACATAGTCAACCGTTGGCAGGCCCATCGTCAGCCCCTGCTCGCTGTTGAAATAGCTAGCCAGCAGCGTTTCCAGTCGGGTGAGCAGGTCGTTGTTGACCGGCTTACGCGTGAGAAACTGGCGGCTGTAAAACCGGTCGGCGTAGTGCAGCAGTAACTCGATCTGCGTGACGATGATATCCTGACTATGCCTGTCAAGGTTGGCCTGGTATTCGGCTTCGATGTTCGCCAGCAACCCGTCGATCACCTGCTCTTCCCGGTCGGAGACAAACAGCGCTTCGGTCAGTTCGTAACCGAAAAAACCGTACTGTCGAATAGCTCTGGCCAGCGGGTAACCTTGTAGAAAGTCGGGATGAATCAGGAGTACCCATCCTTCCGTAGCGGCTGTTTCCGCCGACAGGAGCTGACCGGGCGCGATAAACGACAGAATCCCCTCATCGAAGTCGTAGCGGTTTTGTCCGTAGCGCAGGCCACCCGCGTAGTTTTTCTTCATGCACACCTGATAGAAGGGGTACATCACTTGCCCGCTGGCCGGCTGCATCGACGCGTCCAACTGATTCAGATGAATAAGGCTGACCAGCGGATGAACGGGTTTGGGCAGGTGCAGCAGTCGGTGCAACTCGTTGATCGACTGAATAGTGCGTATGGGTGGCTCGTCTTTTTTCATAACTCGGCTGAATAGTCTTCGACGGGATTTGTTGTCCGCTTTATCAACAACACAAAGGTCGTCCGACTGGCTGCGAATAAAGTAGCCCGATTGCGGTTTGTCGTATCCAAACCGGAGCGGAGAACCGGAAACTAAACCGTCAGTATAATCGATCCGGTCCCCACTTTACGCAGGTAATCGATCGGGCCGAACGCTGGTAGCCATCAACAGCGGCTACTGGTACCACCCATCCGACCAATCAACCGCAACGAATCGATGAACCGAACGGCTCCCCCTTTCTCTACCGTAGGTCTGCTACTCCTTGGCTGTTTGCTGCTTGTTCGACCGGTCTCGGCTCAGACGCCTAGCCAGCCAACGCTTGGCTATCGCTCCGTGAAGCCGATAAGTCAGGGTGGACTACTATTTAAAGACCTAAACAAAAATGGGACGCTGGACCCCTACGAAGACTGGCGGCTACCAGTGTCGATGCGGGTGAAAAACCTGCTGGGGCTGATGACGCTGGACGAGAAGGTCGGGTTGATGCTCATCAGCACGACTCGTATGGCGGGCGATAATTCGGTACGGGGCAGCGACGGCAAAACGGAAATTACCGACGGGTTTAACGAAGAGGATCTTATACAGCCTACCAATATGTTTACCCGCAAGCCGTTGCCCGTACCGATTATGTCGGCGGTGGGAACGACTAAAGGGGTAAAGCAGTACCACCTGCGGCACTTTATCCTGCGCGCCAATCCACCGGCAGCGGTTATTGCCAGTTGGGCCAACAACCTGCAACATCTGTGCGAAACATCCCGGCTGGGCATTCCGGCCATCGTCGCATCGAACCCCCGCAATCACATTACTATCGATGCGGCTATTGGCCTGAGCGTCGGAAAAACCGCGTTCTCGACCTGGCCGGGTGAACTGGGGCTGGCGGCCATGCGCGATCTGAAGCTGACCCGCACCTTTGCCGACATTGCCCGGCAGGAGTGGGCTGCCGTGGGGCTGCGGAAAGGGTATATGTACATGGCTGATCTGGCCACCGAACCCCGCTGGCAGCGCATCGAGGGGACGTTTGGCGAAGACGCCGATCTGACAGCGGCTATGGTGCGGGAGGTGGTGCTGGGCTTTCAGGGGACGAAGCTGGGAACGGCGTCGGTCGCCATGACAACCAAGCATTTTCCGGGTGGTGGTCCGCAACTGAATGGGCTGGATTCGCACTTCGACTGGGGCAAGTTCGCCCACTATCCGGGCGGTAAATTTGCCGATCACCTGAAACCGTTCAAGGCGGCTATCGCAGCTGGTACGTCGGCCATCATGCCCTATTATTCGGCGCCAAAAACGGGGCCGACCGGGACGTTCGAGGAGGTTGGCTTTTCGTACAACAAAGCGATCATTCAGGATCTGTTACGAAACCAACTGGGTTTCAACGGTATTGTCAACTCTGATACCGGGCCTATTGAAATGATGCCTTGGGGGGTGGAAAACCTGACCATTCCGCAGCGGTATCAGAAAGCGCTGAACGCGGGTGTCGACCTGTTTTCCGGCACCGCCGACCCCGCCCAGCTACTGGAGGTTGTGAAGCAGGGGCTGGTTTCAGAAGCCCGGATTAATGAGTCGGTGGAGCGATTGCTGGCGGAAAAATTTGCGCTGGGGCTGTTCGAAAATCCGTATGTCGATATCGATAGGGCGCGGACGCTGGTGGGTAACGGCGCCTTCCAGCGGCAGGCCGATCTGGCACAGCGGAAGTCCGTTGTGCTGCTGCGCAATGCGGCCAGTCTGTTGCCGCTATCACCCCGGACGAAGGTATATTTCGAAACATACTACGAAAATGGCCGGTCGGCGAGTCCGGTTACGGTGTATAAACCGACCAAAGCCACAACCCTCGAGCTGGTAGGGACTAAAGACGAAGCCGACGTGGTAGTGCTGTGGCTGATCCCGACGACGGGTGGCCTGTTTGCCTCCGCCGATAAACCCATCGAGCTGACACTGTCGGCCAACAAAATTGACCTGAAGCACGTCAGGGAACTGATGAGCAGCAAACCGACTATACTGGCGATCAACTTCTCCAGCCCGCGGGTACTGAACGAGATCGAAGGGGAGGCCAAAACAATGCTGGCTACGTTTGGTACCACGCCCGACGCATTGCTCGACATTGTAAGCGGGGCGTATAAACCGACGGGGAAATTACCGTTCACAATTCCGGTTTCCCAACAGGCCGTAATCGACAATAAATCGGACGTTCCCGGTACGCAGGAACTCAGAGGATATGCGCTGTTTTCGTTTGGTACGGGGCTGACCTACGGTTCCGCTCGGGCTGCGAAGTGAGCTTCGCTTTGGCGCAATGACTCCCGAACGGGGGCGCAAGGTCGACAACGTGCGTAGCACACAGTCGGACAGGTAAAAATACCGGGAGCCGGGTCGAACGAATTAACTGCCTTTGTTATGAAACCGTTTGTCTGGATTGCCCTGATAATGCTGGTTATGGGTGCCTGGGTTGCCCGTCGCCCCGCTGTTGACGCAACCACTGCGAAGCCCAACGTATTGTTTATTCTGACCGACGATCAGGGTTGGGGTGACCTGAGTCTGCACGGCAACCCAGTCGTTGAGACGCCTAACCTCGATCAACTGGCCCGCAGTGGTGCCCGCTTCGACCGTTTTTTCGTTAGCCCCCTCTGTGCGCCTACCCGCGCCAGCCTGCTTACGGGGCGCTATCACCTGCGTACGGGTACGGTATCGGTATCGCAGGGCTGGGAACGCATGCAGAGTGATGAACTCACGCTGGCTGAAATAGTCCGGCAGAATGGCTACGCGACCGGTTGTTTCGGCAAATGGCACAACGGCGAACACGCGCCCGAAGACCCCAACGGGCAGGGTTTCGACGAATTCCTGGGTTTCTGTGCGGGCCACTGGAATAACTATTTCGATGCCGAGCTGCAGCATAACGACCGGATGGTGCCGACAAAAGGATTTATCACCGATGTGCTTACCAATGCTGCTTTGGCGTTCATTGGTAAGCATAAGGCCCGGCCGTTCTTCTGCTATGTTCCGTTCAATGCGCCCCATAGCCCCCATCAGGTGCCCGACCGCTATTTCGACAAGTACAAGGCCAAAGGTCTCGACGATGAGCAGGCCAGCATCTATGGCATGGTCGAAAATATAGATGATAACGTAGGCCGGCTACTCCAGGCGTTGGACCGGCTAAAGCTGACCCAAAACACGATCGTCGTGTTTGCGACGGATAACGGGCCCAACGGTCATCGGTTCAATGGCGGCATGAAAGGTATCAAGGGGTCTGTCGATGAAGGGGGCGTGCGCGTGCCGCTGTTTGTTCGATGGCCCGGTCGAATACGCCCCCGGACGCTGATTCGCCCCAACGCGGCCCACATCGATCTGCTGCCGACACTGGTCGATTTGTGCGGGCTGCGCTTCACACCGGCTTACCCGCTCGATGGGCGCAGTCTGACGAGCCTGTTGCTGGGCCGCAGCGATACGCTGGCTGACCGGATGCTGTTTACGCACGTGACGAACATGAACGGTAACCAGCTTCTGGCCGAGCCGGGCAGTGTCCGTACGGCGCAGTATCGACTAGTGCGGCAACGAGGGCAGACGCTCCTGTATGATATGCTTCGGGATTCAACCCAGACGACGGATATAGCGGCCGACCAGCCTGGACAGGTACAACGGCTGCGGACGGCTTATGACCGCTGGTTTGCCGATGTGTCGCGGTCGATCCAGTTCTCCCGTCCGGCACCGGTAGCGGCCCGCCGGGTGCTGTTGCAGGCGCCCGAAGCCCGCTTCTCGGGCGGCATACGGTACAAGCAGGGAAACGGTTGGGCGAATGACTGGCTCACAAACTGGCAGTCGCCGGCCGATTCGATCTGGTGGGATGTCGTGGTGAAGCGGCCGGGTACCTACCAGCTGAGCCTGCAATACACGGCTCCGGCCGTTGCACACGGGGCGGTGGTGACCGTCACGGCGGGCAACGAGACGCGGCAGCAAGCCTTGCCGGGTGGTTTCGATCCGCCCCTCAAACCCAGTCCTGATCGCGTTCCGCGCAAGGAAGTGTACGAGAAAAGCTGGGCCTGGCTATCGCTGGATAAGCTTGAATTGCCGGCCGGTAATCACCGGATTCTGCTGCGGGCCCAATCAGCTTCGAACGGCCCGGTTGCTGACGTAAAGGCGCTGCTGCTGACCGCGGCCGGGCCGGCGGCTCCGTAACGTCACGAATGGTTAACAGCCTGTGCTAGGGCGGGCGAGTAGAAACGCTTTATTTCGCGCTGTCAATTCCGTAGCCCATTATGTATGGCGGATTGACAGACTCGCTCTTTCGTAAAGCTATGAAAAAACGCTCCCTTCCTTTCATCCTTGCCTTCCTGCTGCTAAGGGGCACATTGGTAAGCGCTCAGCCCGTCGACGCTGGTTTTATCAACGGCGACTTATTGCCCAATGCCCCCGAGCTAGCCGCGCGGGGTAGTTACGGGGTGGGTGTGCAAACGATGAAAGTGGTTCACCCGGCTCAGCTTGATGTACTTCACGGCAGTGCAGGCCAGCATCCGCAGTACGACCGCCCTTTGACGCTGGAGATCTGGTATCCGGCGCGGGTGCCGGCCAACAAACCGGCCACCGTCACCTACCAGTCGACCCTGGGTCGGTCTAATGATCCCAAGCGGCCGCTTATTCCCTTTACCTTCCAGGGGCGAGCCTCGCGTGACGCGCAGCCCGACCCCAGTGGCGGGGCATACCCGTTGGTGATTGTGTCGCACGGCTACCCTGGCTCGCGACTGTTGCTAACCTACCTGACCGAAAACCTGGCGTCTAAAGGCTATGTCGTGGTAGCCATCGACCATACTGAATCGACCTACAGCGACCTGGCTGCTTTTCCGAGTACGCTGCTGAACCGCGCGCTGGACGATGGATTTGTGTTGAATGAAATGGCCCAGCTGTCGGAAAAAGGCAGTAAAAGCTTTTTGTCGGGGCTATTCAACGCCAACAACACGGCCCTGATCGGCTATTCGATGGGTGGCTATGGAGTACTGAATGCCGCCGGGGCTGGCTACAGCCCACAGGCACTGAAACTGTTTGGGCAGATGAGCGGGGGCAGTACGGCGTTGGAATCCCGCACGCAGGGTTCGCCCACCTATCAGCGTTCGCTGGACCCACGTATTAAAGCCGTCGTTGCCTTTGCGCCCTGGGGTATGGAGCGTGGGGTCTGGGATGCTGCCGGGCTGGCAGGACTGAAACTGCCTACGCTGCTGGTAGCTGGCAGTAAAGACGACGTGTCGGGTTATGAAAAAGGCGTCAAGGCGATTTATGAGGGCGCTGTCAACGCCGACCGGTACATGCTCACCTACCTCAATGCCCGCCATAACGTGGCGCCCAATCCGCCCCCGACAGCCTCGATGCAGCCTGGCGTATCGGCCGATGAGTACATGCATTATGCCGAACCTGCCTGGAATGAGCACCGAGTCAATAACATCAATCAGCACTTCGTAACTGCTTTTCTTGGCATGCAGCTGAAGGGTATGGATTATGGTAAGTATCTGGTGGTGCCGACAGGGGATTCGACGGAGGGATGGCCTGGTTTCAAGCCACGTATGGCGGTCGGACTGGAACTACGCCACGCCAAACCATAGCCGACAGCGTTGTTGTCCAGGGTAGCATTGTGCTGGTTCGTAAAACAAATCAGCGTGAAAACGGTACAGTTTTGAACACCTTCCGCTATACTGCACGCAGAAGTAGCGAACGTACACACTATGCCATCAGGATTCTTTGCCTTATTAGATGATATTTCAGCGCTGGTAAAAGCTAGTGCCGCCAGCCTGGACGATGTGCCCACCCAGGTAGCCAAGACCACCGGCAAAGTGTCGGGTATTGTTATCGACGACACCGCGGTGACGCCCAAATATGTCGTGGGTCTCGACCCATCCCGCGAACTCTCGATCATTTACCGGATTGCCAAAAAGTCGCTGGTCAACAAAATCCTTATCCTGGGGCCAGCGGCTCTGGTGCTCGGTTATTTTGCGCCCTGGGCGATCACCCCTATTCTGATGGTAGGGGGCGCTTATTTGTGCTACGAAGGGTACGAAAAAGTGCATTCCATCCTCAGTCAGCATCAGCACGGCGAGGCCGAGGAAAAGCTAGTAGAAGCCATCACGCCCCAGGAACTGGAGGAGCAACGCGTAGCCAGTGCCGTGCGTACGGATATTATTCTGTCGGCGGAGATCATGGCTATCGCCTACAGTCAGGTGACCGGTCAACCAATCGTCAACCAGATTGTGGTGCTGCTGGCGGTGGCTGTTTTTATCACCGTAGCCGTATACGGGTTCGTTGGAATGATTGTCAAAGCGGATGATCTGGGTGTACACTTGGCCAGTGATAAGTACTCTCCAGGTGTTCAGAAACTGGGCCGCGGCATCGTAAAATTCATGCCGTATTTCTTAACGTTGCTAGGGTATGTCGGTACGGCAGCCATGCTTTGGGTCGGAGCCGAAATTATCGCGCATGGCATACCGTTTACCGCTCACTTATTACACGAATTGGAGCATAGCTTAGCCAGCATGCCGGCCGTAGCCTGGTTTGCCAAAGCATTGGCTTGTGGTATCGCCGGTCTTGCGCTCGGCTTTGTCATCGACAAACTGGTCAAGCTGGTGAAGCCCGTGAAGAAATAAGCGAGCACGATTTTAAATGAGCCGATTACTTTGTCATCCCAACGGCAGGAGGAATCTCCGGTATTGGGCGATTTTGTTTTCCGCTACCGAAGATACCTCGTAGGCTCAGGATGAGAAACTGCTTACTTAGTAACAATCACGCTAAATCTACAATCTGCGCTGTTTCAGCTTCAGGCTAGGGGATGCGATGACGTTGCCCGTGTCGGTGATGAGGATGTACTCATAGTCGGGTTGCTGACGGATCAGTTTCAGGCCGGCGGCCTTGCCGAGTACCATCATCGATGTGCTGAACCCGTTGGCTCGCTCGGCACTAGGGCCGAACACTGTGACACTGGTGACACCCGTGGCCGGGTAGCCCGTTTTCGGGTTAATAATATGGGCGTAGCGCCTACCGTTGAAGACGACGAATTTTTCATAACTGCCGGAGGTTACGACGGCTGGTTTACGCAGCGGCACGACGGCGAATAAGGTATCCCGGTGGAGTGGGTTGGTGATGCCGATGGTCCAGGGTGTGCCGTTGGGTTGACACCCCCACGTACTCATGTCCCCGGATCCGTTGACGATGCCTGCTTTGATTCCCCGTGCCAGCATCAACTGGCGGCAGCGGTCGGCAGCGTAGCCTTCTCCCAACGCGCCAAAGCCGATCTTCATGCCTTTTTTGCGGAGGAAAATCGTTGACCTTGCTTTGTCGAGGACGATGTTTTGGTAGCCCACGTTGCGCACCGACTTGTTGACGGCTTCCGGGCTGGGCATCTCGGTCATTGAGCCGTCGAACGTCCAGATACGGTCCATAGCGGCAAAGCTGATATCGAACGCGCCGTTGGTCAGGCGGGACAAGCGGATGGCACGCTCGGTCAGCGCCATAACTTCGGCATCGACCCGTACTGGCGCGACACCCGCGTTCTGGTTAACCTTCGAAATCTGCGTGTACGATCGCCAGTCAGAGATGAGGTTTTCGATACGGGTAACTTCCGTAATCACCGTGTCGATGTGTTGCTCGGCGGTCAGCGAGTCGCTGGCGACGATGGTAATATCCCACCGGCTCCCCATGAGCTTTACCGTCCGTTTGCGCAGCACCTGCGCCTGGGTAAGACCCGGCAGGATCAGCAGAAAAACCAATAACGCGTGTTTCATCCCGCAAACATCGGCGTATTTTTTTAGACAGGATTACAGGATTGACGGGGTTTCACTGCATCCGTGGCGTTGGGCTAAGACTCTGGCATTACAGTAAAACCGCCTTTTCTATCATCCCGACGCGCTTGGTCATCCCGACGGAGTCGGCCGCCCAGCTCCGTCGGGATGATAGAAAATCACAACGAATCATACTATAACACCGCACAGTTTGTGCGATTCCGCACAGTTTAAAATAACCGTCTTTCGGTTAACTAATTGACAGTCAGGTTATAGCTGGCTGGCACCGTCTTTGGCGTAGTAAAAAGGAAAACGCACATTGATGGATCGAGAACTAGCCCCTGAATACGTAAGCCAATCCCGCCGAAAGAAAACGGGGCTGATCGTGGTCGTTGTGGCCGTGCTGCTGGCCGTTGGCATTGGCTTCCGGCAGTTACTGAATACGTCGGTCGAAGCCAGTAAAATTCGCTCGGCGGTGGCCGGGATTGGGCCAGTCGAGAATACGCTGTCGGCGACAGGAGAAGTGATGCCCGCCTACGAGCAGATCATCACCAGTCCGATTCAGGCCAGCATCAAACGAGTAATGCTGACACCCGGCACCCGCGTCCGGGCGGGGCAGCCGATTCTTGAACTCGATAAATCGCTCACCCAGATTGAATACGACAAGATCAACGATCAGCTCGCCCTCCGGCACAACGGGATGGATCAGCTCCGGCTCAAGCTGGACAAAGACCTGGCCGACGCCGACATCAATGATCAGATCAAGTCGCTCAACATCAACAAGCTACAGGCCGATCTCGACCACGCCCGGCGACTGGTGCAGGTCGGTGGACAGACACCCGAAGACGTCGTGCAGGCCGAGAATGCGCTGAACATCGCCCGGCTGGAAAAGAAACAGCTCGAAAATAGCCTGACCTACAACCGGCAGTCGATGCGGGCGAGTCTGCGTGAGTCGCAGTTACAGGCGCAGGTTGAGGCTACCAATCTACGGGTGATGGCGCATAAGCTCCGGCAGGCCGATATCCTGACCGGCCGGGCCGGGGTGCTGACCTGGGTGAACGAACGCATCGGATCGGCCGTCAACGAGGGCGATATGCTGGCGAAACTGGCCGATCTGGGCAGCTTCCGGGTCGACGGTTCCTGCGCCGATGTGTACGCCGATCAGCTTAAAACGGGGCAGCCGGTTATCGTGAGGGTCAACGAAACGGATTTGCGGGGACAGATTACGCAGGTGAAACCAGCGGTGCAGAACGGTACGGTGCAGTTCAGCATCGACCTCGAAAATAACCGACACGCATCGCTGCGGCCCAATCAGAAAGTCGACGTGTTTGTCGTAACCAACCGCCGGGTCCGGACGGTGCGGGTCGCCAACGGGCCGACGTTTAAGGGCAAGCGGCAACAGTTCGTCTGGGTGCAGACCAGCCCGACCAAAGCCGTTCGGCGCGACGTTGAGGTTGGGCTGTCGAACATCGACTGGATCGAGCTGAAAAGCGGAGTGCAGGCGGGTGAGCGCGTCATTCTGACCGACCTCGGCGAGTTTGAACACGTGCAGGAACTTACTATCGACCCGAACCCATGAGCCATCGTTTTACCTTGCTACTGGTCCTGCTGCTAACCGCGCAGGCTGCGTTGGCCCAGCCGGTTTCGCTGACGCTCGATGATATCGTGTTGCTGGCCCGTGAGCAGTCGCTAGCGGGAAAGCAGGCGGCTACGCTTCAGAAAACCAACTACTGGACCTTCCGCACGTTCATGGCGGGCTTCCGGCCGCAGCTGAGCCTGAGCGGATCGCTGCCCAGCTTCACCCGCTCGTTTGTGCAGGTCATACAACCAGACGGGACCATTGTCTTTCAGCCGGTGTCGAACAATAACTCGATTCTGAGCCTGTCGCTAAGTCAGAACATTCCCCTCACGGGCGGGTCGATTTACGTGCAGCAGCAGGTACAGCGGTTCGATAATTTTCTGGCGAAAAACACGCTCTACAACGGGGTGCCGTTCGAGATCGGCCTCAATCAGCCGCTGTTCCGGTTCAACCAGATGAAATGGGACCGCCTGACCGAGCCGCTGCGCTACGCCGAAAGCAATCAGCAATACATCGAAGCGATGGAGCAGGTCGCCCTCGATGCAACAGGCTTCTACTTCGAGCTGCTGGTGGCACAGGTGAACCTTCAGATTGCCGAAACCAACCGCGCCAACAACGATACACTCTACAAAATAGCCCAGCACAAACTGACCCTGGGCCGGATTTCCCGCAACGATCTGCTTCAACTACAACTCAGCGTGCTGAACGCGCAGAAAGATCTGGCGTCGGCCCGGCAGACGGCGGAAGTAGCCGCACTCAAACTCCGTTCGTATGTCGGCTCCCGTGACGATCGGCCACTGGCGCTGGCCATCCCCAACCGGTTAAATCCGTTTGCGGTCGACATAAAACTGGCGCTGGAACAGGCGTTTGCCAACCGGTCGTCGGCGATCACGTTCCGGCGCCAGCAGCTCGAAGCCGACCGTGATCTGGAAAAGGCCCGAAAAGAAAACGGACTGAATGCCACCCTGAACGCTAGCTTCGGACTGTCGAACCGGGGGAGTCGCCCGGCGGATCTGTACGTGCAGCCACAGGACCGTCAGTTTGTCGAGATTCAGTTCGTGCTGCCGATCATGACCTGGGGACGGGCTAAAGCGCGCACCGAAACGGCCCTGGCGACCCAGCAACTGACGGTACAGACCGTCGAGCAGAACAAGCGGATCATGGAACAGCAGATTTACACGCAGGTAACATTGCTCGACATGCTACGGCAGCAGGTAACGCTTACCGCCGAAGCCGATCAGATTGCCCAGAACCGCTACCAGATTGCGCAGGACCGCTTTAAACTCAGCGACCTGAGCGTAACCGACTTAGGGATCGCCATACAGGATAAAGACCGCGCCCGGCGCGATGCGATTCTGGCCCTGCGCGACTACTGGCAGGCCCACTATACAATCCGGCTATTGA
>JAKONH010000537.1 GCA_022702045.1 Spirosomataceae bacterium | reverse complement strand
GGTAAAGCAGTAGCATCGGCCTTTTTTCCGGAAACGGAAATGGCCATCGATTCACCCCAACCCGGTTTTGCAGAGCAGCATCCCGACAACTGGTGGCAGAACGCCTGTCAGGCTAGTAAAGCTGTGCTGGCAAAGGCCAATGTCAAACCCGGCGATATCAAAGCAATTGGTATTTCGTATCAGATGCACGGACTGGTCGTCGTCGATCAGGACCTGACGGTGTTGCGCCCATCGACTATCTGGTGCGACAGCCGGGCGGTTCCCTATGGAAGTAAGGCCTTCGACACGTTAGGCCATGACCGTGTACTCAACCAGTTACTGAACTCCCCCGGTAACTTCACAGCCGCCAAACTGGCCTGGGTAAAAGCCAACGAGCCCGATACATACGCCAAAATCGTCCATTTCATGCTGCCCGGTGATTACCTGGCTGCCCGTATGACCGGCGATGTCGTCACCACTGCATCAGGCCTGTCGGAAGGTACATTCTGGGATTTTCAGGCCGATCAGCCAGCTCAGTTTCTGTTCGATTATTTCGGCTTCGACAACGCCCTGACGCCAACAATTCGCCCGACGTTTGCCCCACAGGGCGAGCTATCCGCGTCGGCCGCGGCCGAACTGGGATTATCAGCGGGCACACCCGTTACCTACCGCGCTGGCGATCAACCGAACAATGCTTTGTCGCTGAACGTACTGGAACCAGGGCAGATTGCTGCGACAGCCGGTACGTCGGGAGTGGTATACGGTGTCAGTGATCAGGTGAGCTACGATCCACAGTCGCGGGTGAATACCTTCCTGCACGTAAGTCACACGGCCGAAGCACCCCGGTATGGCGTATTGCTGTGCGTCAACGGTACCGGCAGTCTGAACAGCTGGTTACGCAATCAAGTACTCCGCCAGTCGATCAGTTACCACGAGATGAACGAACTGGCCCATGAAGCACCGGTTGGCGCCGACGGGCTCGTTTGTCTACCGTTCGGAAACGGAGCTGAACGGGTACTGGGCAACGCTGATCCAGGCGCATCGTTCCGGGGGCTTCAGTTCAACCGGCATGGTTTGCCGCACATGATCCGGTCGGCGCAGGAAGGTATCGTCTTCGCACTATATTACGGCATTCGGGTCATGGAATCAGTTGGTGTCGGTATTCAGACGATCCGGGCAGGTGAAGCCAACATGTTCCTGAGCCCCCTCTTCCGGGATACACTTGCCAACCTGACCGGGGCCACCATTGAACTGTATAACACCGATGGGGCGCAGGGAGCCGCCCGTGGCGCCGGACTGGGTCTGGGCTATTACAAGAATGCTGCCGAAGCATTCCGGGGATTGACCGTTACTAAGACCATTGAACCCGACATGCGGGCGCAACAGGCTTACCGCGATGCGTACGGCCGTTGGCTGGAGGTGCTGGAAACGGTTCTGTAGGCAAACCGACTGACGATTACCACACGTGGAGTTTACGAACTCAACAGAAAAAAAGTCCCCACCTGTCAACTGACTGGTGGGGAACCTGAAACCTATCTAAGTGGCCTAAGCCAATCTGAATCTACACAGAAAAGCGCTTTGTCTACCCGACAGAGCGCTTTTCTGTAGTAAATAGTTAGCGAACAGGCCGATATACCCCTTACAGTCTATTGATTTACTTAATAAACCATACTTCTTTTGGCACATCACGCAGTTTGCTGTCGAAAAAGCTGCCTGTTTTTGTTATCCATTTTTAGAATCAACACCATCCGTCATTTGTGTGTCGCGCTATCAATCAACCTACTCACAATCATGAAAACATGCTTACTCTTGCTGACGAGTGCGCTGTTCGTTGCAGCCTGTACTCCCAAAGCGCAGCTCGTTACCATTCGGGGCAACAACCTCAAAGCCGTCCCCGATCAGGGGCTGGTGATGGACAACGATACCATGACCCTGCGCTACAGCTTTTCGCACGAACGAGGGCAAATGCAGATTCTGCTGGTCAACAAACTCAGTCGGCCCCTTTATGTCGACTGGAAGCGCTCTGCCTTCATCATTGGCAAAGAAAAGCTGGATTACTGGTACGATGTGGCTGACGTTAGCCTTAGCACATCAACATTTAGCAGTTGGTACAGCCGTTATTCGGTAGGGTC
This sequence comes from Spirosomataceae bacterium, assembly GCA_022702045.1. Lineage (GTDB taxonomy): Bacteria > Bacteroidota > Bacteroidia > Cytophagales > Spirosomataceae > Spirosoma. Next base: position 6,640 of record JAKONH010000537.1, on the reverse strand, counting down.
AATTAACGGCGTTATTTCAAAAAGCGACCCGGTTGGCTTCATTCCACCCGGAACGCAACTGGCGAAGCAGCAGTTCGTGGTGTACCCCAACGGTACCATCCGATTACCCGGTCAGCCCGAAGTCGTTGAAGAAGCATCGAAAAGTGCCAGCCGCCGAAAACCGGTTACCGTCGACATCTACACATACCAGGCTGATCAGTCGCCCCTACAGTTTCGTAACTACCTGACACTCTCGACGGATAAGGATTTCAAATCGGAGTTTATCATCGATACGAAGTTCTGGGCGTCGGACATTCGTGTACTACCCGCTACGCAGTTAGGGGGGGTAGCCATTCACGAATATGAGGGCGGCAGCTATTATGAATCGCTGCCATTCAAGAAACCTGATGGCTTCTACATCAGGCTCCCAATACAATAGGTAAAAAAAAGGTGGTTTCTGCTCTTATTGTAGTTGACAAACTCTCGAAGGCTGTTGACCTTTGAGCGCTTATTTAATTGTCTCAATTTTAGAAATAACATGTCACAACTAACCCTGACCTTGGGCGATAAGGTGTACTTCCCTTTCGTTGAGAAGCCTATTGCCTATGAGGGTCGCGAGTCGGATAACCCGCTGGCATTCAAGTTTTACGACCCTAACCGCACCATTCTGGGCAAACCAATGAAGGACCTGTTCCGCTTTGCGGTAGCCTACTGGCATACCTTCTGCGGCACCGGTGGTGATCCCTTCGGCCCTGGTGTGAAGCATTTTCCGTGGGATGCCGCTGCCGGCACGGATCCGCTGGGCGCAGCACACCAGAAAATGGATGCTGCCTTCGAGTTCATCACCAAAATGGGCATGGAGTTCTATTGCTTCCACGATACCGACGTGGCGCCCGAAGGCAAGTCGAACAGCGAGTTTGAGAAAAACTTCCGCGCTATTGTCGATTACGCCAAGCAGAAGCAGGCAGCCAGTGGCGTTAAACTGCTGTGGGGTACGGCTAACCTGTTCTCGCACGAGCGATACATGAACGGTGCCAGCACCAACCCCGATTTTCACGTACTGGCCCACGGCGGCTGGCAGGTAAAAAACGCCATCGACGCTACGATTGAGCTGGGTGGTTCGGGCTACACGTTCTGGGGAGGTCGCGAAGGCTACATGTCGCTGCTGAACACCAACATGAAGCGCGAACAGGAACACCTGGGCCGCTTCCTGCAGATCAGCCGCGATTACGCGCGTAAGCAGGGTTTCAAAGGTGCGTTCTACATTGAGCCAAAGCCGATGGAGCCAACCAAGCACCAGTATGATTTCGACGCAGCAACGGTTGTTGGCTTCCTCAACAAGTTTGGTCTGCAGGACGATTTCGAACTAAACTTGGAAACCAACCACGCTACGCTGGCCAACCACACGTTTGCTCACGAGCTACAGGTAGCTGTCGACAACAACATGCTGGGTAGTATCGACGCTAACCGAGGTGACTACCAGAATGGGTGGGATACCGATCAGTTTCCCGTCGACGTGTACGAGCTGACAGAAGCTATGCTGGTTATCCTGGAAGCGGGTGGTTTCAAATCGGGTGGCGTAAACTTCGATGCTAAAACCCGGCGTAACTCGACCGATCTGGAGGATATCTTCATCGCGCACATCGGCGGTATGGATACCTTCGCCCGGGCCGCCGTTGCTGCCGAAGCTATTCTGGAAAAGTCGTCGTACAAAAAATTGCGTGCCGAACGCTACGCCAGCTACGACTCCGCAGAAGGTGCCCGCTTTGAAAAAGGTGAACTGACGCTGGAAGATCTGCGTACATACGCGATGAACAATGGCGAGCCGAAGCAGGCTAGTGGTAAGCAGGAACTATACGAAATGATTGTGAATCAGTACATTTAGTGCTCGATAAATCATTCAGTAAACAGGGCCGATTGTCGATACGATCGGCCCTGTTTGTTTAACCCGACTTTTCTATGACTGGCTTTATGGGCTTCGGCACTAGAGAATACCTACTGCTTCTGCTCGCTGTCAGCCTGATCGCGCTGCCGGTCATTGCCGTGTTACGACTGGTCATCCGCGCCTTCCGTGACCGGGGTAGCCAATCCACCAATTCTGAACTATGAAAACTACTATATTCCTACTCAGCCTATTTATCGCTACGCAGGCGGTTGCCCAATCAAGCGAAGAGCCGGCCATCAGGGCAACAATCAGCCGGTTGTTTGACGGTATGCGGAAAGCCGATTCAGTAAGTTTAAAAACGGTATTCGCGCCTACTGCCCGGCTGCAAACTGTTGTTAACAAACAGAGCGCGATCAGTATCAACGATTCACCGATCACGTCGTTTATCAGTTCGGTTGGAAAAGCGAAGCCCGGTATGCTCGACGAGCGGCTAGCGAGTATGGATATCAAGGTCGATGGCGAGCTGGCAACGGTCTGGACACCGTATGTCTTTTATTTACAGGAACAGAAAAATCACTGTGGCGTCAATGCGTTTACGCTGGTCAAGCTAAACGGCACATGGCAGATTCAAGGTATCATCGACACCCGTCGGAAAGACAACTGCCCTGACGTACCAAAGCCCTGATTAGTCGCCGGACCATTTCGGTGATCGTTTTTCCAGAAAGGCCGTCATTCCCTCCCGTGCATCGGGCGTTTGCTGAAGCTGCACAAACTGCTCGTACAAATAGGCCTGTTGCTGATCGGGTGGCAGGCTTTTCAACGCGCGTCGGGCACGCAACCCAAACTGTATAGCCGTTGGGGAAAACTGTTTCAGTTCGTCTGCTAACCGACCAACAGTAGTCAATAGTTGATCGGCAGGCACCTTGTCCGTTACCAGACCAACCGCCAATGCCTCAGTGGCCGTAAGGGTCTGTACACGCAGACACAGGTCAAGCGCTTTGCGGGCGGGCATCAGATCGAGAAGTAGGGCCAGCACTTGAAACGGAAACAGGCCCCGCTTCACTTCCGGCAGGCTAAACGTTGCCGTCTCGACAGCAACGGCATACGTACAGCCTGCTACCACCAGGAATCCGCCCGCGTACACCCCGCCCTGAACCTGAGCAATTGTGGGTTTATCCAACTGCTGGAGCAATTCGCCTAGTCGTACGGGGCCGGCCGGCTCAGAAACAGTCGGTAACTCATCTGACCCGCTTGTCAAGCTTTTTAAATCCATTCCAGCGCAAAACGTATCGCCGGTAGCCGCCAGAACAACCAGCCACACAGCGGGATTGTGCTGCGCATAAGCCAGCGCAAACGCCAGTTCAGCAAGCATGGGCGGATGGAGCGCATTCTTCTTTTGTGGCCGGTTCAGCGTAATCGTTAACACATGGTCATCAAGTGATGTCAGTACGTACCGAAAACCATTAGTGGGTAGTGAAGCCGTTTGTTGAGCGGTATAAAGCATGAACTAAAGTACAATAAAACACCGCTTACGAACTATTTATAACGCAACACACGAAGACAGTTCGTTCATCAGTTGTTCTGACAGCTACGCCCGTATCAACGCCCAATCCTATGAAACATTTACTTTTAGCCGCTTTCCTGGTTGTTAGCTTACAGGGTAAAGCGTCTCATTTGCTGGGTGGTTACGTGCGGGCAACTCCCGTTGCTGGTCAGGCGCTCACTTATACACTAACCACTACGCTTTACGCCTATAAATCGCCGGCCACTACCGAATTAGCATCAGTCTTGTTTTGCTTCGGCGACGGCACAATGCGGCTCGTACCCAAAAAAAGCCAGACAGCCATTACGACCGACGGTACCATCGTTGCGTCGATTTTCGAGACAACATACACGTACCCCGGTGCCGGCACTTACACGGCTTCCGTCTCCATAGCGAACCGATCAGAGCAGTTGACTATTCCATCAACCGAGGCTAGCCTGCTGACACTGACGACTACATTTGTTATCGGTACCACACTAACTAACCAAACGCCTATAGCCGCTACCCCAACCGCCGGCTTTCGACTGTCCGTCAATCAGCGGGCCGTACTACCGTTGCGGGCTACCGATCCCGAAAGCGACAGTATCCGCTACACGCTGGCGCGTCCGGTCACCTCCGCAACCAACAATGCCTGTAGAATCACAGCATTGAACCAGTACGCGTTTCCAAACGACGTAACCAAACAGGGAACGTTTACCCTCAATAGCCAAACCGGTGAGTTAGTCTGGACGGCCCCCGTCAGACAGGGTACTTATAGCGTGGCTATTCTGATCAGCGAATACCGAAACGGCATTAACATTAGTCAGACCCTGGAAGAAATTCCGTTGCTGGTTGTCGATCAAGTGGGTACCCCTACTGCCATCCCTCCGTATGAACCAGCTACATCGACGGGTATTATAACGGCAGTATCGCCACCGGTCGATACGTCTATACAACTCAGTGCTTTTCCCAATCCAGTCGAAGAAAACCTGCAGGTGGTAGTTTTAACTAACACACCGGCTGTTGTGACGGTACAACTGCTCGACGCGAACGGCCGACAACTGCATCAGCTTGGTACGCGTGCCCCCGTGCGCCGACACGAGCAGGTGATCGGGATGGGCAGCCTGTCTGCTGGCACTTACCTGATCCGCGCCGACATTGCCGGTCGTATTCTAACAGAGAAGGTAGTAAAAAAATAGAGACGCAACGAGTTGCGTCTCTATACACCAGCAGAATAGCTGAACGCTATTTCAGCATGGCAAACAGCGTTGAGAGCCGTGCTTTCAGATCTTTACGGTCGACAATAAAATCCAGGAATCCGTGTTCCAGCACGAATTCAGCACTTTGGAAGCCTTTCGGTAAGTCTTTACCGATCGTCTCCCGAATAACCCGCGGACCGGCAAAGCCGATCAGTGCTTCAGGCTCAGCAATGTTGAAATCACCCAGCATAGCGTAGGAGGCTGTAACCCCACCCGTCGTCGGATCAGTGAGCAGCGATACATACGGTAGCTTCTCGTTGGACAACAGTGCTAGTTTTGCCGACGTTTTCGCCATCTGCATCAGGGAAAAACCGGCTTCCATCATACGCGCGCCACCAGAGCGCGAAACCATCAGGAAAGGAGTGCGGCTCTGAATAGCATGATCGACAGCGCGAGCAATTTTTTCGCCTACAACCGATCCCATAGAACCACCGATAAAGGCAAAATCCATCACTGCCATGGTAACCGTTTGCCCATTCACCGGACCGTAAGCTGTCCGGACAGCATCGCGCAGCCCCGTTTTGGCCATCGTCGCCCGAATCCGATCGGGATATGCTTTCGTATCAACAAATTTGAGGGGATCACCGGATGTCATTGCTGCGTCCAGTTCAACGAATTCATTGTCGTCAAACAGGATCGAGAAATATGCTTCCGATCCAATTTTCTCGTGGTAGTTGCAGTGAATGCAGGTATACGCGTTAAGTTTGTGTTCACGCGTCTGCATCGCCTTTTTACAATTGGGGCACTGATACCATAACCCATCGGGAGCTTCCCGTTTTAGTTCGGTGGGGGTTTGAATTCCTTTATCTTTTCGGACGAACCAAGACATATCGACTAACGACAGTTGACAGGCAGTTACCACGGCCCGGTATAAATAAGCGTCAAAGGTACGAAGAAACCTGACCCGTTTATCATTGCTTATTTTGTCAGGTAATTACGTTGATCTGCGCTACGTACGCATTCAACAAAAAAGGGCTCCTCTTCAGAAGCCCTTTTTTGTTGAATGCATTATCTATTACTCGTGCCGCATGCTGTTCAGGTTCGACCGAACAAATTCGTGATCAGGCAGGGCGGGTTTTTCGTACAATATGTGTCGATTCCGTTCGAACGTAGGTCGTTCAAGATCGCCAACACTACCACGAACGAACTGATCGATCGTTTTGCGGATCAATTCAGCATCTCCTGCTTCGTCGACCGGCTCTTCCGTAAGCGTATAACGCCCGTCATCATACGGGAACAGATGTCTGCCCTCCGGGTCTTCCCCTAAGCCACGCAGGTCGCCAGTACGATCGGTAGGGACCAAATCACGCATAACACGGCGAGGTCCGGGTTCGGGTTCATTTTCGATAGTATTGTCAGCAGTCGGCTCCGTATCGTCGGCGACCTCGCCAACGAGCTGTGTTTCCGTCTCAGCAGATACCTCCTCGATAGGTTCCTCTATTTCTTCAATGATATCTTCGGGTTCTTTAAGGTCGCCGGGTGTACCTTTCAGAATTTCGCCAAGATCAGTCGTGGGGCCAAAACCGGCGGCAATAATTGTTACCCGTAGTTTGTCGCCCAGTGAGTTGTCAGTAATGGCACCGACTTTCATCATACGCGCCTGCGCCTGAATTCGATCCGAAACAAGCTGGTTGATTGCCGTTTGCTCCCAAACAAACATTGAGTGCTCTTCACTCGACGAAATCGTCAGCAGCAATCGCTGTGCTCCGCGAATGTCGTGGTCGTTGAGCAGGGGCGAGTTCAGGGCCGCTTCGATCGCTTTCACCGCCCGGTCTTCACCATCTGCTTCCGCCGAGCCCATCACTGACTGACCTGCCCGCTCCAGAACTTTCTTAACGTCGGCAAAGTCAGAGTTAATGTCCCCCTGCGTCGTGATGATTTCGGCAATACTTTTTACCGCATTAGCCAGTACGTCATCAGCGTGCGCATATGCCTGACGCCAGGTCAGGTTACTGTACAGCTCCGACAGTTTATCGTTCAGTACGACCAGTACAG
>JAKONH010000535.1 GCA_022702045.1 Spirosomataceae bacterium | reverse complement strand
GGCCGGTTCTATTCTGGTTTCGTGCAGCATCGGCCGGTTCAACTGCCCGAACCGACGCAAATCAGTCAGTATGCGCTCGAACAGCGGGCGTATGGCGAGAGTCCGGCTTACCGGCAGACCGAACAGTACTGGCTTAATCAGTACCGGGATGCGGTACCGACGCTTGACTTGCCGACAGACTGGCCCCGTCCATCGTTGCGCACCTTTACGAGCACCCGGCAGGATTACGCCCTGCGGGCTGATTTGGGGCCGGCCCTGCGCAAAGTCGGCGCAAAAGCCGGTGCCAGTTTCGTGACGACGATTATTGCTGCGTTTGAAGTGCTAATTCACCGGCTGACGGGCCAAACCGACCTGATTATCGGTTTGCCAACGGCGGGTCAATCGGCGACAAACAACCTTCGGCTGGTAGGGCACTGCGTCAACCTGTTGCCACTGCGGAGTCATCCCCAATCCGATCTGTCGTTTGTCGACTACCTGCGCATTCGCAAAAATGAACTGCTCGACGCGTTTGAACATCAGCAGCTTACGTTCGGCAGTCTCCTGAAAAAACTAGCCATCCCCCGCGATCCGTCCAGGGTGCCGATGGTACCGGTACTGGTCAACGTCGACCTGGGCCTGACAGATGATATTCAGTTCGAGGGCCTGACGTACCGGTTTATCAGCAACCCACGGGCGTACGAAACCGTCGAGTTGTTTCTGAATATCAGCGGCTCGGTGAACGAGCTGACGATGGAATGGTCGTACAATACGCAGCTTTTCCGGCCCTACACCATAGACCGGATGATGGCGGAATTTGAAACGGTACTCGATACGGTTGTCCAAAACCCAGCTGTCCGGCTGGGTGACGTCAGTCTAAGTGACCGGGACGAGCAGCTACACAAATTGGCTGCCTGGAACGACACTGCGTTCGCGTATCCTGACAAGCAGCCACTGACGCAGCTGCTGACTAAAACAGCCGGTCAGTTTGCCGATAAAGTGGCGCTGATCGCTGGGAATGAGCAGCGTACGTACCGTGAACTTGACGAGGTGTCGAGTCGGATGGCGCAGGCGCTGCATCGGGTCGGGATTGGTCGGGGCGACGTAATCGGGGTACTGCTCGACCGCACGCCCGATCTGCTGGTGGCACTGCTGGCGGTATTGAAAGCTGGAGCCGCCTACGTACCACTCGACCCCGATTATCCACAGGACCGTATTGCGTTCATGCTGACTGATTCGGGTGCTAAATTGCTACTAACATCCCGCAAATACGGTCGGGGCGGGGTAGGTGGACAAACGCCGGAGCGCCTGATCGAAACCCTGCTGATTGAATCCGCTGATTTTCCTACGACGGCTCCTGACCTGTCGCTGAACGGAAATGATCTGGCTTATATCCTGTACACGTCAGGCTCGACGGGGCGGCCGAAGGGGGTGCAGATTGAACACCGGAGCCTGGTCAATCTGCTCGACAGCATGATTGACTGGCCCGGTATCACGCCTGACGATCGGTTGCTGGCTGTCACGACGATTTCGTTTGACATTGCCGGACTGGAACTGTACCTGCCCCTGCTGGTGGGGGCAACGCTGGTGCTGGCCGATGCCGAAACGGCGCGTGATGGCCGGGCGCTGCTGCACACGCTGGCCGATCAGCGGATTAGCCTGATTCAGGCGACGCCCGTCACGTACCGGATGCTGCTGGCGGCTGGCTGGGAACAGCCCCTGCCGGTGAAGGTGCTTTGCTGTGGTGAACCGCTGCCGAAAGACCTGGCGCAGAAACTGACGGCCCGCTGTGCATCGCTCTGGAACATGTACGGCCCCACTGAAACCACGATCTATTCGTCGGGTAAACAGATTCTGCCTGACGACGAGCTCATTACCATCGGGCGGCCGATTCATAACACGCAGATTTACATTCTGGACGAGCAGCAGCAACCTGTTGCTGATGGGGTCGCTGGTGAGATTTACCTGGCGGGCGACGGTGTGGCACGAGGCTATCTGAATCGTCCTGAGTTGAATACCGAAAAATTCGTTGCCGACCCGTTCAGCAAAATACCCGGTGCCCGCATGTACCGTACGGGCGATCTGGGCTTGTTCATGCCCAATGGGGAAGTTAACTGCCTGGGTCGGGCCGATCAGCAGATCAAGATTCGGGGTTACCGGATCGAACCGGGCGAAATTGAGGAGGTACTGCTGCGGGAAGAAGGTATTCGTGAGACGCTGGTGATGGCGCGGGAAGACCGTCCCGGCGACCGGCGGCTGGTGGCCTACGTGCTGGCTCCCGACCTGCCCGATAGTACGTTTGCCAACCGTGTCGGCGACTGGAAAAACAACCTGCGCGACGTACTACCGACGTACATGGTTCCATCCGACTTCGTACGGATGAGTCAGTGGCCGATCACGCCCAACGGTAAAATCGACCGGAAGGCGCTGCCAAAACCCGGTGCACTGACCGACACGGCTCAGAAAAGGCAACCTGAAACTACCATTGAGAAGACGATCGCGGCCATCTGGCAGGATGCGTTGGGCGTGCAACAGATCAGCGTCGAAGATGATTTCTTTGATCTGGGCGGACATTCGATGATTGCGGTACAGGTGATGACGCAACTCGAAACCGAAACGGGTCGCCGGCTACCACTCTCGACGCTGATGACTCATTCGACGATTCAGAAACTGGCTTCTTTATTCGAGACAGAAAAGCCGGCAACGAACTGGAAATCGCTGGTGCCGATACGGCCCGAAGGAAGTAAGGTACCGATTTATATTATTCACGGCATTGGGCTCAATCTGCTGAATTTCAATAGTTTGGTATCGTATATGGACGCTGATCAGCCGATTTACGGGTTACAGGCGCGCGGACTGGACGGAACGGACGAGCCGTTTGACCGGATGGAGGACATTGCTGCCTTTTACATTAGTGAAATCCTGCAGCAAAACCCCGATGGACCTTATGCCATTGCAGGTTATTCGTTTGGGGGGTACGTCGCGCTGGAAATGGCGCAGCAGCTGCAACAGCTAGGTAAATCCGTGAAGATGCTGGCCATGTTCGACACCAACGCTGAGCCGTCGACCAAGCACTGGCCGAAAGCGGCAAAGCTGCAGTGGCGGGTCGCCAAGCAATTCCCGAAGATGCTCTGGATTGGCAAATCACTACTTGAAAACCCACTATCGACGATCCGTTACCAGGCCGCTTTCGCTCAGTCGCTGGTGCAGCGCTTCAAGCAGCGGTTTGGTTTTCACGAGACACCACAACCGGAGGTTGGTATGGATCACCTGAACCGGATCATGGAGAAGAACGAAATCGCGTACGAAAACTATGAATTTAAGCCGTACGACGGTGTCATCGACCTGTTCAAAGCACAGAGCCGGGTATATTTCGTTGACGACAACCAGTTTCTAGGCTGGCGGAAGTACGCGAAGCGGGGGGTACGGGTGCATGATGTACCGGGCGATCATCGGATGATGATGCTTCCCCCCAACGACAAGGTGTTTGCCGAAATGCTACAGCGCGCGCTCGATAGATAGGGTTACTATGCGTCATCCCGACCGGGGCACTTAGCCGACAGGAGGGATGACAAAAACCGCCCTTTATAGTAAGCTATTGCCGTTATAGTGGGGCCGATTAACAGACCTAAAAGGTTTTCGAAACCTTTTAGGTCTTGTCGTACTACTCTGTTTTCATTGGTCTGTTTATCGCTGCCGCTGTAGGCTTCAAAATCCGAATTTGGTCGGGCGACAGCAACATACCCCGAATCTCCGGGTAGCGTTCGTCGATTATATCAAGCGCGTCGATCAACCACGCACGGTATTGAGCCGAAGGAATCTGCTGACCTAGCTGCGTCAGTAGAATCGGCTTCTGCCGGATGTAGTAACTGGTGTGCAGCCTAACCGTTTTGTGCGGCTGCTGATACTGCGCGGCAAAGGAGTGAGCCACTCCGTCTGTTCTGGGCGACGGGTCGCTGATCGCCAGTCCTAGCCAGTCGACAACGTCGTCGCCGGGATAGTGGGCAATGATTGTCGATGACTGAGCGGGGCACCATACCCAGCTAATAGTCGGTACCCGTGCCTGCCCTAATACAGCGATGTGCCGCCACGCACGAGCATACAGCAGTAGCGTTGCTGGCTGGGTTGTGCCCCACGGATGCTGAGTGTTATCGAACTCCGGGGCAAACGAAACTAGGGCAGGACGTCCGTAGACCGTCAATGATTGAAATAGTCGCTGTAAATCAGTGTCATAACGTCCTGCAATAATGGCCGTCAAGAACTGGTTTAACGCCCCAGTCTGATTGGTAATCATTGGTTCCAGGTACAGCAGTGGCAGTTGATTCGGCAGCGTTGACCAGACCGGTACCGTAATCGTCCGGCCAGGTGTCCAACTGAGCGATTGTGGGCGAATGATCCGGTTTGGAAACGGAAGTGCTGTAGGGAGTAACGAATCGGACGATTGCCTGATTGATCGGACGCCGTAGTAGAAAGGCTGGGTCGTGGCGTAGCGGACGTCGCGGGGTAACCGTTCATTGATCTTTCGATGTGTGTAGGCAACCAGCCCCATTGTTGCCGGAACGAGCAGCAGGAACAGGGGGAACGCCAGTAGTCGTAGTCGACTGTAGAGTCCGTAGCGGAGGTGCCAGCCCTGAATCCGCAACGATCGGATAAGCGGTAAACGAAATGTCAACCGGCGCAATGCCGTTTGCAGGCGGCTTAGCCATACTTCCTGCCCGATCAGCACATTGCCAGCCAGTATCAGGACGTTGACCAACCCGAAGCTAATCATGAACTGCGAAAAGCCATTATTGAGCGCAAAGCGGCCATAATGGTAAATGCTGAAGACCATAGCCCCCAGTGTCAGCCCGGCCATCAACAGGTTAGGCAGTACCAGGGCCAGGTTGTTGCGGGGCTTATCATCTTTCGGCGTCGGCAGGTAGGGGACCTCGATCCGAAAAATGGTGTAGATAAGGCCTAGCATGTAGACCCACCAGGTGCCACTGCTCAGAATACCACCCAGTAGGTGAAAGCCTGGCTCGTGGTCTTCGATAAGCCAGCGCTGGGCGTACTGCCGAATCAGAAAAGCCATTGCCAGTAGCGGTACGTACGCTACGGCAAACACCAGCAGGTCGAGCTGAAGGGGAAGTTTGAGCAGCAGCAGCGCACCAATCGGAATCAGAAAATCGGCCAGCTGGGTAAGACCGAGCAGGTAGTGCATCGGCATGGTGGCGTAGTGCAGCCGCTGCCGGGCCGTAAGCCGCCGGAATAAGGCGGGGTATACGACGAACAGCAGTTCAAACGTGCCCCGTGCCCATTTCAGTTGCTGTTTGTAATAGGCCGAGAGAGTTGCCGGAACCAGCCCGTACGACAGTGGGAGCGGTACATACACTGACTGCCAGCCGTTCGCATGCAGGCGCATTGCCGTGTGCATATCTTCCGCCAGACCGGGTGCATGACCGCCAATGCTATCGAGGGCCGCCCGCCGGAACGTACAGTTGGCACCGATGGCCTGTGCAGTACCGTAGTTGCCCATCGTGGTCATCATCGGCCCGTAAAACGTGTACGTTTGCTCGGTAGCTGCAAACGCGACAAGGCTTTCCCGCTGGTTGTAATAGGCCTGTACACACTGCACAAAACCAACTGCCGG
>JAKONH010000520.1 GCA_022702045.1 Spirosomataceae bacterium | reverse complement strand
ACCCGTATCAGGATCGGGTTCGCCCTTGACGGTTACGATCAGTTCGAAGTTATGCCCGTGCCAGTTGATGTTGGCGCAGGGACCAAAAACCTCCTTGTTTTTCTCTTCCGACCAGTTCGGATTGTATAGCCGGTGAGCCGCGTTAAAGTGCTCAATTCGATTGATATAGACCATTGCTCTGGTTTAGATAAGGCGGTTGCCAGAAACGCCCTTGTGAAACAAACCGCAAAGGTACGAACTTCCCCAAGATGATCTTTAATTGGTATTATACAAAGTCGGCGCATCGATTGTTCACAGTAAAATAATCCAATTTAATCAAAAAATCGCCTATTCTTTTGTATGCGCGTGAACACGTACCTTTACGAACTCTTTTTATGCTTTATCCTCATTTATACCAGTTTAAAGCAATTAACACGCATATAACGCTACTTTATGATTATCGTTACGGGGGCAGCCGGTTTTATCGGTAGCTGTTTGATCAGCCGACTGAATCAGGAAAATTTCAATTTCATTGTAGCCGTCGATAATTTTTCCGATCCTCGTAAAGAAAAGAATCTGGTAGGTAAACGCATTCAGGAGCGGGTTGACCGGGAAGTCTTTTTCGACTGGCTTGATCAGAACTATCAGGAAGTTGAATTCATCTTCCACATCGGTGCCCGTACCGATACGACCGAGTTTGACTGGGGTGTACTGGAACACCTGAATCTGGACTATTCCAAACGCATCTGGCAGCGCTGTATCGAGTATCAGATTCCGCTTGTCTATGCCTCGTCGGCCGCAACATACGGACTAGGCGAGCTGGGCTACGATGATAACGAATCGCAGATCCCGCAACTAAAACCGCTGAACCCCTACGGCGAATCGAAAAATCAATTCGATATCTGGGCGCTGGAGCAGGAACGTAAACCATTCTTCTGGGCGGGTCTCAAGTTCTTCAACGTGTACGGCCCCAACGAATACCACAAAGACCGAATGGCATCTGTGATTTTCCATACGGTCAATCAGATTCAGAAGACGGGGAAAATGAATCTGTTCCGCTCGCACAATCCTGATTACGCCGATGGTGAGCAGATGCGTGATTTCGTATACGTAAAAGACGTTGTCGATGTTTGTTTGTTCCTGATGCATCACCGGCGCAACTCCGGCATCTACAACCTGGGTAGCGGTAAGGCGCGCACCTTCCTCGACCTGGTGAACAATACGTTCCGGGCGCTGGGTCTAGAGCCAAACATTGGCTTCATTGATACGCCCGCCGACATTCGCGACAAGTACCAATATTTCACGCAGGCCAACATGGCCAAGCTTCGGTCGATTGGCTACGATCGCCCCTTCTGTTCGCTTGAAGAAGGTATCGCTGATTACGTAGGTCACTATCTGAAAGAGCACAACTATCTGTAAGCACGTTACGTCTTTATACACGTCATCAACGCAACCCGGCCACTGTACTACACTGTCAGTGACCGGGTTGCGTTATTTATTACGGCTCTTTTTGCGCAGCAATGGCTGCTCTCTTTCAGCGATTGGCCGCAATGCGCACGGCTTAACAATTCTTAACAGCCGGCTTTAAGAAACGTTAACAGCCAACCAGTAATCCGCGTTGGGTACCGCCTGTACTTTTACAGCCACGATCAACACATCGATGTCCTTATTTCAGGCATGAAACACGTTTTCTGGCTATTCCTTCTATCCACACTAGTTATAACTTCTGTACGGGCGCAGTCGGGCGGGACTATCTCGCCCGGCAGCAGCACCGTGCTGAGCGGCACCGTACTCGACTCCGTTTTACGCAAGCCGGTCGCCTTTGCAACGGTAGCCCTGCTGACGGACAAACGGGTGGCTACTACCGGTACGACCACCGATGAGCAGGGCCGTTTTGGCCTAAGCAGCACTACGCCCGGCTCCTACACGCTGTCGGTGTCGTTTGTCGGCTATCGAACCACGCTACGGCCGGGCATTCGGATAGAGGCCGGTCAATCGATAGATCTGGGCACCATTCTGTTGCAGACCGACGCCAAAACGCTGGGAGCCGTGAACGTGGTTGCCCAGAAAGCGCTGGTCGAGGACAAAGGCGACCGGCTGGTGTACAACGCGGAAAACGACATCGCGAACACGGGCGGAACCGCTATCGACGTGATGCGTAAAGTACCCATGCTGTCAGTAGACCTGGACGGTAATCTGAAGATGCGCGGCAGCAGCAACATCAAAGTGCTGGTCAACGGAAAACCGTCCAGCATCATGGCCCGCAACCTGGCCGATGCCCTCAAGCAAATGCCCGCCAGTAGTATTAAAAGCGTTGAAGTCATCACTAGTCCGGGGGCGAAGTACGATGCCGAAGGATCGGCTGGTGTGATCAATATCATCACCAAGAAAGCAATTACCGGCACCAACGGCTCCGTCAACGCGACAGGCGGTAATCTGAACCGGGGTCTGGGCCTCAACCTGACCACAAAAGGCGAAAAGCTTGGCCTCAACGTGCAGCTCAGTGGCAGTCAATACCGCAACATCGCCAATTCGGCCACGACCCGTACGACACTGGTCGATGGGCAACCGGCCGGTATACTCCTGCAGCGTAGCAGCCAGGACAATCTCAGTCTGTCGGGCAACGGCACAATAAGCCTTGATTATGATCCGGATTCGCTCAACCGAATCAGCCTGTCGACCACTGGCTGGGGTGGCAATTTCCCAAATAATTCACAGCTATATACGCGGCAGACCGATACGCAGGGGGCCGTCGTGCAGGAATACAACCGTGACATTCGTCATCGGAATCCGTTCGGTAATACTGAATTTAACCTGAGCTGGACGCGTACCTTTAAACAACCGGGTCGTGAGTTCGCCGTGCTGACGCAGTACAGCCTGACACCCGATAATTACTTTTACACCATACGGCAGACACCACCCGGCTCCGAAGCGACGACTTATCTGGAACGGGCGACTAACTACAGCCGGAATAAGGAATACACACTGCAAACGGACTATAGCCATCCATTCAAACTGCGCTGGCGTGATACGACGACGGCCAAACTGGAAGTAGGCGCGAAAACCATCCGGCGCGACATCGGCAGCGATTATACTATCGAATCGGCACTGACGGGACGCGAGACCGACTATGCCATTGACCCAACCCGGTCGAATCAGTTTACGTACAAGCAACAGGTGACGGCGGGCTATATGTCGCTAAAATTGGAGACAAAGAGCAAGTGGAATCTGACAGCAGGAGCACGGTTGGAGCATACCAGCATCACTGGCGACTTCCCAAGCACAAATACGTCGTTCAGCACCGGCTACAATAACCTGATTCCAAGCGTTACGCTGGCTAAAACGCTGGGTGAGCGCCACACGGTTAAACTGAGCTATACCCAGCGTATTTCGCGTCCGCTGGTTTGGTACCTCAACCCGTACCGCGATTACACGGATGCGAAAAACGTGCGGACGGGCAACCCCTACCTGAACCCCGAACTCACCCACGCAACCGAGCTATCGTATAGTACATTCAACAAAGAAGGCTCATCGCTGAATGCAGCCCTGTACTGGCGACAGACCAACAATTCCATCGAATACCTCACGACCGTCGACCCGCAGGGTGTGGGCCTTACGGGGCCGCAAAACATCGGTCGAAATGCCAGTTACGGACTGAATATTAACGGTGTGTGGCAGGTAAATAAGGCGCTGAACGTTACTGTTGGTACCGACATAATGTATGTCGATCTGATCAGTCGGGCGCTGAGCCTGCGCAATCGGGGCTGGATCGGCAATGGCAACGCGACTGTCAGCTACAAACTTCCACACGACCTGTCGCTGGAAGCCAATGGCAATGTGTTCACGGGGGGCGTATCCCTACAGAGCGATTACTCCAGTTTTTACTTCTACGGCCTGTCGGTGAAGAAGGAGTTTATAGACAAGAAAATCAGCCTGACACTGAACATCAATAACCCATTTACACCGGCTAACCGCATCACCATGAACCAGTATTCAACGACGTTTCTGGCCCAGCAACAGCTATCGTTCGTCAATCAGTCGTTTCGGCTGACGGTCAATTATAAGTTTGGCTCGACCAGTTCGAGCAATGGCAAGACCAGCCGCAAAATCACGAATGACGATGCCAAGGGCGGCCGGTAACGCCAGTTGATCGACGCACATTATCTACTACTGGTGAACGTTCATCAGTAGCAGCAATACGGATTCGGCTTCGTAGTGCATGACGAACGTAACCGTATATGCGCTACTGACCCGCGCGCTGCTGCTGACCCTGGCGATGGGATTACTTTGGGGTTTACTTGATTGGTTACTGATCGGTTCGGTCTGGCAAACGATGCCCGTAAGTCAATCGGCGAAGGTCGTCGAGTACTGCGAACACAACCACGTACACCGCTTTTTTCATCAGCCGAGCAACACCTATTCGAACCTGGCCTATGTCTTCTTCGGGCTGTTCATTCTACTGCTCGCCCATGCCGACGGCAATCAAGCAAGTCAGGCCCGACTAAATCGACTGGAACAGTTTCCGATGCTATCGGTACTGGTTGGTGGCTGCTTTGTCTATCTTGGCGTCGGTAGTGCGTTTTTCCATGCATCGCTGACGACCATTGGACAGCGCGTCGACATGAATGCCACGTATGGCCTGATGCTATCGCTGATCAGCGTGGCGGTGTATCATATTTTTCACACCATTCGACTCACCCCGCGCCGACAGTTGATCTGGGTACTGATTGTACTGGTCGTGATTGCCTATTTCTGGTTGTTGGCCCCGCACCTGCCCAGTTCACGACTACTACCGGCGCTGATTGTGGTTCTAACGCTGGGTATGCTCATCAACTATGTGCAGTTTCGTCGGTACCGGTTACTGTGGCTCGTCATTGCCAGCGTAGCCCTGACGTTTGTCGCTATCAAAATCCGTACGATGGACGTACGAAAGATCAATTGCGACCCGTACTCGATTTTGCAGGGCCACGCGATCTGGCATTTGCTGACGGCGCTGAGTAGCTTTTGCGCGTCTCTGTTTTTTCGGATAACGACTTTAAACACTAGCCGCATGAAGAACGCATAGGTTCAAAACGTAGCACTGGGCTTGTCTCCTTTCGGTAAAATTCTCCAGATGAGTACAGCCATTGACGCACTAATGTATCCTCTGTGTTCGCTGAGCCGCTAATGGTTACAGTAAACCCTTAACCAATCTACGATATGCCCAACTCAGCCGCCCCCAGACCCATTGGCGTTCAATTGTTTTCACTACCCAAACGGCTCAACGACGATTTGCCAGGAACCATCGAAATGCTGGCGCAGATGGGGTATAGGGAAGTCGAACTGTTCGGACCCTATCCGTTCAGTACCGATCAGTCACGGGCTGAGTGGGAAGCGATCACGCCATATCTAGGCTTTTCCGGTAGTGGCTTCTTTGGCCGGACGGTGCAGGAGATGAAGGGCATTCTGGCGCAGAATGGGATGGGCGTTGCAGCCCTGCACACCGACCTCGACACGCTGCAATACCGAATGGACAAGCTGGGCGAAGCGGCACAGCTACTGGGTTCAAGCTACGTCGTGCTGCCGTCGATCCCGGATCAGTTCCGACAAACAACGGACGACTACCGACGTATGGCTGATACATTCAACCAGATCGGTGAATCGGCGCGTCAGGCCGGCGTTCGGTTTGCGTACCACAACCACGGTTATGGTCTACACGAACAGGACGGACTGGTTCCGCTGCAACTAATGCTGGAGCATACCAACCCTGACCTTGTTTTCCTCGAACTCGACATTTACTGGACAACTGCCGGTGGTGCCGATCCCATTACCCTACTCGACAAATATCCAACGCGTTACCGTCTGATTCACCTGAAAGATATGACGGAACATGTCCGGTTTTCGGGCGATGGCAGCGTATCGACCGAGTGGCTCTCGCTCTTCCCGTATATGACCACAGTAGGCAATGGCGCGCTGAATGTAGCCAACATCATCGCTAAGGCACAGGAAGTTGGTGTCGAACACTTTATCGTCGAGCAGGATCTGGTAGCCGACCCTAATGTATCGCTTCGAAAGAGCATCGATTTTCTGACATTGCTGTCGTAGCACTTCGTCCGGACACAACTCTACTATCTAGAACGCCCCAATACACTACGCAACAGAACCAGCAAAACATTCGTCTTTTCAATCATTTCAACGAATAATACATATACTCGACACTTATTTAGCCGTATGACGTCGTAAGTTGTAACCAATTCCATAACCAGTTACCCTATGAATCAACCTCTTCGAACCCTGTCCTTTTTAGTGGCTACCCTGCTCCTGCACAATACGTCAGGCACAGCGCAGATAGTGGCCACAAACCGATTCTTACCCAGTTCGTCCCGGCGAACTGTCGATCAGACCATTACCGGTCGCGTAACGGATGGCGGTACGGGTAGTGGCCTGCCAGGCGTTAGTGTCGTCGTAAAGGGTACCAGCCGGGGAACAACCACCGATACCGACGGTAACTACCGCCTGACGGTTCCTGACCAGGGCGTTACGCTGGTGTTTTCGTTCATCGGTTACGCGACCCAGGAGATTACCGCCGGTAGTCGAAGCAGCATCGACGTGATACTGGCCAGCGATGATAAAACACTCGGCGAAGTTGTCGTAGTCGGCTATGGTACCCAGAACCGCAAGGAACTGACGGGATCGGTAGCCTCGCTGAAAACCCAGACCATTAAAGATCAGCCTGTTCCAAACGTGGTGGAAGGCCTGGCGGGCCGGATGCCGGGCGTACTGATTCAGCAAAACACTGGTTCACCGGGTAACGCGCCATCAATCAAGGTACGGGGTCTTGGGTCGATCAGTGCGGGGAATGGACCGCTGGTCGTTGTCGACGGGCAACCACTTAACTCCGGCTCGCAGACCAATGCCGGTGGCTTAAACCAGTTGAATCCAAACGATATCGACAAAATCGACGTGCTGAAAGATGCATCGGCAACGGCCATCTACGGTTCGCGAGGTGCTAATGGCGTCGTCATGATTACCACCAAGCGCGGTAAGTCGGGGCAGAGCCGCATCAATTTCGACTACTACCTCGGTTCGCAGGAAGTCAGCAAGAAAATGAGCGTGCTGAACGCCCAGCAATTTGCTGAGTTCAATAAGGATGCGACCAACACAGCGTATCTGGAGCGCGTTCCCGGCGCATCGGTCAACGACCCGAATAGTGTGCGGCCGGCGGCATCGCGTTACCGGTATCCGCAGGGTGTCGAATTCCCCGGCCTGAACTTCAACGACCCGACCAGCCTGACGTCCTACGATTATCAGGACCTGATTTTTCGCAAAGCACCGATCAGCAATTACCAGTTGTCGGCATCGGGCGGTAGCGATAAAGTGCAGTACTTTCTGTCGGGCAACTACCTCAAGCAGGATGGCGTTCTTCTGAAATCAGGCATCAACCGGTACACCGTCCGGTCGAATGTCGATGCGCAGCTAACGTCGAAGCTCAAAGTAGGCGTCAGCTTCAGCCCAACGTACCAGACCGAGAGCCGGGTCAACTCCGACGGGCACTGGGCGAGCAACGGCGTCATCAACGCAGCGCTTGCCCTGCCGGCCTTCGTACCGATTTACCAGCCCGGCACCAGCGTGTACAATTCAGAACTGTACTATGCTACGCCCTACGACTGGTCGGGGGTGACAAACCCGCTGGCAAACATCACCGAAGTCGACAATAACGTGACGCAGTTGCGGCTACTTGGGAATGCCTACGCTGAACTGGCGCTGTATAAAACACTGCGGTACCGGGGCACCATCGGGGCCGACCTCAACTACCTGCGGCAGAACTATTACCAGACCTCTGCCCTGCCGACCAGCAATCTGCTGCCTCTAACGCCCAACAGCGCTTATGCTTACACCAACCAGAATATCAACTGGGTGACCAACCATACGCTGAACTATACACTCGATGTGGGCAATACGCACCACCTCGAAGCCCTGGTCGGGATGGAAGCGCAGCGAAACAACTATGAAGAAAGCCGGATCAACGCCAACAACTTCCCCAATGACGTCGTCCGCACGATCAACGCGGGGACCATCACGGGCGGCACTTCATTCCAGACCCAATGGACATTAGCGTCGTATTTTGCGCGGGTTATCTACAATTACAAAGACCGTTATCTGTTCAATGCCTCGATTCGAAGCGATGGTTCGTCACGGTTTGGCGAAGTCAACCGATTTGGGACGTTCCCCTCAGCGTCGGTGGGCTGGCGCATCATCGAAGAGCCGTTTATGAAATCGGTTCCCGTTATCACTGACCTCAAGCTGCGTGCCAGCTACGGTTTGTCGGGCAACAACGCCTTCTTGAATAGCGACGGGTCACAGAATAACTACCCGGCGATCGGTGTGTTGACTAAAGACAACTATGTATTCGGCAATGCACTATCGAACGGACTGGCTACCAGCAGTAACGCGAATGACCGGCTGGGCTGGGAAAAAAGCCGTCAGACAGACGTTGGTCTCGACGTAGGGCTGTTTCAAAACCGGCTCTTCCTGACAGTCGACTACTACAACCGGATCACGACCGACCTGCTGCTGTCGGTACAGGTACCAACGCTCACAGGCTTCACAACGGCGGTGCAGAACATTGGCAAGGTCGCCAACAAGGGAATGGAATTCGCCCTATCGTCACGTAACATCGAAGGCGCCGGTAAGGGCCTGACCTGGACCACCGACTTGAATCTGTCGTTCAACCGAAACAATGTGCTGGCCCTCGGCCCCAACGGGGATGCCATCATTAACAACTCGGGTATCGGCTCGACCAACATCACGGTTGTTGGGAAGCCGCTGGGCAATTTCTACGGCTATCAGCAGTTGGGCATTTTCCAGAATCAGGCAGAGCTGGATGCGTATCCGCACTTCTCGGATAGCCGGCCGGGCGACGTTAAATATGCCGACGTCAACGGCGATGGCAAGATCGACGCCAACGACCGGACCATCATCGGCAACAACCAGCCCGACTTTATCTACGGCATCACCAACGCATTCTCGTTCAAAGGCTTCGATCTGAGCATCGTAGCACAGGGCGTACAGGGCGGGCAGATCCTGAACCTGTCGCGCCGGTTCTTCGAAAACCTGGAAGGCAATCAGAATCAGCTAACTATTGTCGAAGGCCGGTGGCGGTCGGAGCAGAACCCCGGCGACGGCCGCACCCCACGCGCAAATTCCCGCTCGACGGGTAGCAACGGGCAGGTGTCGAGCCGGTGGGTTGAAGATGCATCATACTTCCGCATTCGCAACATTACGCTGGGCTACAATTTTCCGCAGGTACTGACACAGAAAATCAAGGTGCAGACGCTTCGCCTGTACGCCGGTGTACAGAACGCCGTCACTTTCTCAAAATACCTAGGGTACAATCCGGAGGTCAGCGGTTATGAAGGCCCGCTCACCGGTGGCGTCGATTACGGCTCATATCCCCTCGCTCGCACCTACACCATTGGCTTAAATCTGGGCTTCTAACCAACCTGATACCGATGAAAAAAACATACATTCTGGCGGGGTTGCTGACACTCAGTTTGTCGGCCTGCACGCAAAAGTTTCTGGACCTGGCGCCAATTTCGGCAATAAATACCTCGTCATACTACCAGACGTCATCCGATATGCTCACCGCCCTGAGTGGCGCTTATGGGTCACTGCAATTCGCCGGACAATACGGTCAGTATTACGTGATGTCCGACATTCCGTCCGACGATACCTACCCCGTACTGTCGGGTACGGTAACCGATCAGGATCAGTTCGACAAGTTTTACCTGATCACGACCAATCCGTATCTGCTGGCCGCCTGGAGCGATGGCTACCGGGGCATTTACCGTTGTAACACCGTGATTGGCCGTATTGAGAGCATCACGATGGACGCGACGCTAAAAAACCGCATCATCGGCGAAGCCAAATTCCTGCGTGCGCTGATGTATTTCAACCTGGTGCGCTACTTCGGCGATGTTCCGCTCATACTGACCGAAATCACCGATCCGTTGCAGGGATACAACTACGGCCGAACGCCCGCTACCGAGGTCTACGCCCAGATCGTTAAAGACTTAACCGATGCCGAGACTGTTCTGCCCGTCAGCTATACCGGTACCGATATTGGTCGGGCTACGTCGGGAGCCGCGAAAAGCCTACTGGGTAAAGTATACCTGACCCAGAAAAACTACGCCAGCGCAGCTACCAAACTGAAAGAAGTTATTGATAAAGGGACCTACTCGCTGTTGCCCAGTTACGCGAACCTGTTCACGCCCGCCAACAAAAACAGCCGGGAGTCCATCTTCGAGGTGCAGTACAAAAAGGGCAACATTGGCGAAGGCAGTGGCTATGCCAACTCCTACGCACCAACCAACTCCGGCAACGCGGTCATCGCCTTTGGCGGGGGTGGCAATAACATTCCGACGGCTGATCTGGAACGAAGCTACGAAGCCAACGACCCCCGCAAAGCGATTTCGATGGCAACCAGCTACACCAACACCAGTGGAGCTAAAGTCGATGCGTATTACATCAAAAAATACGCGGATCAACCGGTCGTCGCCAACGATTCGGAAGACAACTGGTATGTGCTGCGGTACGCCGACGTACTGTTGATGTATGCCGAAGCACTCAACGAGACGGGCAAAACCGCCGACGCGCTGCCATACCTGAATCAGATTCGCCGGCGGGTTGGCCTGGCCGACAAAAGCATCAGTACACAGGCCGACATGCGGCTGGCGCTGGAACAGGAACGGCGGGTCGAGCTGGCATTCGAAGGTCACCGCTGGTTCGATCTGGTGCGTACGGACCGAGCAATTCCAGTACTCAACGCCAAGGCAGCGTCGATCGGAATCAAAACACCGCTCACGACAAACAGCCTGATCTTCCCGGTTCCGCAAAGCCAGATCGACATCAACCCAACCAAAATAAAACAGAATCCGGGGTATTGATCCGCCGATTCGGCTGGTAGCCGTACTTTTGCGGACGCATAGTTTACGGCAGCATCCCTGCTGTCGTAGTCGCAGACTAAATTGGTGAGCCTTATCAGCCACTAGCGCGGCTACGACAGCAGGGATGCTGCCGTAGACAGGACAACCGTAAACCACAAACTAATTTGAAACTCTGGCAGAAAGAAGGCGTATCGACAGCCGAGCAGATTGAGCGCTTCACCGTGGGACGCGACCGTGAAATGGACCTATCGCTGGCTCCATTCGATGTGCAGGGTAACCTCGCGCATGCCCGGATGCTCGAAACGATCGGGCTGCTTACGGCCGACGAACTTACGCAGCTCACCACCGAACTCAAAGCTATTTACGCGCAGATCGGGCAGGGTAAATTCACGATCGAAGACGGTATCGAAGATGTTCATTCGCAGGTCGAACTGATGCTGACGCGGAAGCTGGGCGACGTGGGTAAGAAAATTCACTCGGGCCGGTCACGCAACGATCAGGTGTTGGTTGATCTAAAACTGTTTACCCGCGACAGGCTCTGGCAGGTTGCGCAGGCCGTTGAACGCGTGTTCGATCAGTTGGTAAAACGGTCGGATCAACACAAAGACGATCTATTACCGGGCTACACCCACCTGCAAATTGCCATGCCGTCGTCGTTTGGCTTGTGGTTTGGCGCTTATGCCGAAGCGCTCTCCGACGATATGCTCACCTTGCAAACGGCTTACCGACTCGCAAACCGCAACCCACTGGGATCAGGCGCGGGCTATGGCTCATCGTTCCCGCTAAATCGTACGCTTACGACCGAACTG
The DNA here is from genome assembly GCA_022702045.1 of Spirosomataceae bacterium. Taxonomy (GTDB): domain Bacteria; phylum Bacteroidota; class Bacteroidia; order Cytophagales; family Spirosomataceae; genus Spirosoma. The sequence continues at coordinate 3,520 of JAKONH010000520.1, read as the reverse complement.
CTGGGGTTTGAAGGGATGCACGTCAACGTAGTGTATGCACAGATGAGCCGGGGAAAAACCGAACAGACGGCTCTCACTGCCCTTGCCGCCGTAGCCGCTACCATCAGTCGGATGGCGATGGACATCTGTCTGTACAACAGTCAGAACTTTGGCTTCCTGCTGCTACCCGACGCCCTAACGACCGGCAGCAGTATCATGCCACACAAGAAAAACCCCGACGTGGCAGAGCTGTTGCGGGCCAAAAGTAACCGGCTGAAAGCCCTGCCAATGGAGGTAACGCTGGTCCTGAGCAACCTGCCCTCGGGCTACCACCGCGACATGCAGTTATTGAAAGAAATTCTGATGCCTGCCTTCGATGAAATTCTCGATTGTCTCGACATCACCGAATTTATGCTCGAACATGTGCAGGTAAAACCCAACCTACTCGACGATTCGAAGTACGATCTGCTGTTCAGCGTAGAACGGGTCAACGAGCTGGTGCTGCAGGGCGTGCCTTTCCGGGAAGCTTACCGCATTGTCGGTAAGGAAATCAGCGACCATGCGTACCAGCGACCGGAGCAACTTAATCATTCGCACGAAGGCAGCATCGGCAACCTGGGTACCGACCTGATCGTCGCGCAGATGAAGCAGGCCCTCGACGGTTTCGGCGCCGAACGGGCGCAGGAAGCCATCCGGCAGCTTTTAAAATGATGAAATGATGGACGGGGCGGCCCCGCCCATCATTCAATTACTCCCACGTATACGCGACGAGTTTGTTTTTGTAGAACGTCGGTACGATCAATAGCTTCTGCCTGTTGACATACGCAATGTCGGCAGCGTTTACTTTCCCGGCGCGCGTGTCGAGCACTTGCTGCGCCTTATCGTTGGGGGTGACATGGAAAACCTGCCCATTCCAATCTGATACGAAGTAATTTTTTTTGCCCTCCGATTCAATACCATCCGTAGCCGCCATGCCATCGGCCAGCTTAGTAATTGTTTTTGTCTTGAGGTCGATCAACTGAAGCGCCCCTAATTTGCCACTGCCGATCAACAGTTTATCGGTGCCGACAGCCAGCAAGCCATTGGGGTTACCGAGCTGTTCGCCGTCCATCCAGACTTCCCACTTCTCGTCTTTCAAACGGTAAATCTTGTTGTTCCGGTTGTCAGACACGTAGACCGTACCATCCTTATCGACAGTCACGTCGTTTAAGAAAGCGCCTGCCTGCGGTGTGGCATCCCACGTTTTCTCCGCCTGCCCGTTTTCGATGTTGATAGCCACCAACCGATAGACATCAGTCACGTATAAACGATTCTTGTAGATACCCATTCCCTTGGGCGCGTTCAGGCCCGAAGTCCAGCGTAGATTCGTGATTTTTCCGTCGAGCGACACCTTCGAAATAAACCCGCTCCCGTCCAGTTCGTCGGCCTTCCCATCAATATTACTTACGTAGAGTACGTTCTCTTTTTGGTCATACAGTACTGACTCAGGCGTGCGCAGGGTAGTGTCGCTCTCCCATACCTTTGTCAGTTTTCCAGGTCGTGGTTTGGCCGTTATCAGTTGACCATAGCAGATCATCGTCACCGCCGTAATCAGTACAGTAGTCGTTAACTTCATCATATGAGCTTGATAATCAACAGGTTCAAAATGAAAATTTTTCTTGTTGGATCTTACCGGGGTCAGAAAGCCATCAGGTTATAGGGCGCAAAACCGTAGTAGGATTATTCTTATTGTCGTTACTGATTGGCCTAATTTTTAACGAACAATCTCAGAATGAGCGGGTTTATGAACCCGCCTACTTATCAATAACCAAACGATTTCAATGGAAAACTATCAGTCATTCAACCCGCAGTCTTCGTCAACATTTAGTCAAATCAAAGAAAGCATTCGTGACATGATTCGTCTCCAACGTGACTACCAGCTTTCTGACGAATTGTTTTGGGAGGCCTTCGACAATCGGGTATTACGAAACGTACCCCTGAACATAAGTCAGTACGCAACCATGACGATTCGCGGTTAACTCAGGCGGATCGAGAACAGATTTTTCGAGCGCAGGTAGACATACGACACGACGATCATCGTGAAGACACCGCCAACGAGTACAGAGGGTACCGTACCGAACAAACGCGCCATCACTCCGGACTCGAACGCGCCGATTTCGTTAGACGAACTGACGAAAATACCATTGACCGCAGCCACCCGGCCCCGTAAATGATCGGGCGGAAAAATTTGTAAGATGGTTTGCCGGATGATAACGCTCACGCTGTCGAAGGCACCAGTCAACCCTAGCATAAACAGCGACAGGTAGAAGTTTGTAGACAGGGCGAAAACGACTGTTGCGGCTCCGAAACCAGCTACGGCCAGCAGCATGTTTCGCCAGGCGTTGTGCGTTGGTGGAAATTGTGTCATAAATGCCAGTGTCAATACAGCCCCGATCGACGGGGCAGCCCGTAGGAAGCCAAGTCCTTCTGCGCCGACGCGCAGGATGTCTTCGGCAAATACGGGCAAAATAGCCACCACACCACCAAATAGGACAGAAAACAGGTCGAGGGAAATGGCGTAAAGAACAATGGGGGTTTTGAACACAAACGTAAAGCCTTCTTTGAGACTTTCACGCAGATTCTGTTGTGGCGCACTACTGACCGGAACGGGCCGTCGATTGATCAACGAGATCAGCAACAGGCAGAGAACCAATAGGCCGATAACCACGATCAGGGTGTTATCCAGGCCCAGCCAGTTGTAGAGGAAGCCGGCAAGGCCCGGCCCAACGATAGCGCCGGCCTGCCAGGCTGAACTGCTCCAGGTTGCCGAGTTAGCATACAGCTCACGAGGGACAAGAAACGGTTTCAGCGACGAACTGGCTGGTGAATAGAATCCTTTCGCTGTACCGATCAGCATCAGTACGCCATAAATGACGCCTAGCTGTGCTGTTTGCGACAACTGGCGCACTACACTTGGCTGAAATACAGCATACAGAATTACCGACCCCAGGATAATCACCGTTAGGCTCCATTGCAGCAGCTGCTTTTTATCGCGTCGGTCGGCGAGGTGACCGCCAAACAGCGAGAGCGTAATAAATGGCAGTGCTTCGGCCAAACCAACTAGCCCCAGGGCCAGCGGATCGTGGGTCATCTTGTAGAGTTCATAGCCAAGGATTACTTCCTGAATCAGAAGCGTAGCCGTAATCAGAAAACTATTGGAAATAAAATAGCGGAATTCAGCAATGCGGAGCGACGCATACGGATCGTGGGGCTGGGGAGCATCAACCATTTCGAAAAGAAGGGGGTTCAAAAAAGTAACCCGAATCGTTTTAGTTTTGTCCCACCCACCACGCATTTCTCTAGACAGTCATGACAACCCGTAGTCGTACCCGCGTGAAAGTTTGCTGCATCAGCAGTGTCGATGAAGCCCAACTGGCTATTGAACTCGGTGCCGATGCGCTAGGGCTGGTTGGCGCCATGCCCAGCGGTCCCGGCGTAGTTGCCGACGAACTGGCATCCCTTGTTACTCGATCTGTACCGCCCCCGGTCGCTACGTTCATGC
>JAKONH010000519.1 GCA_022702045.1 Spirosomataceae bacterium | reverse complement strand
GATTTCAACGAACCATTGAACGAATTAGCCGACTATATGTAATGCCCCTTTTACTCGACACGCAAATAGCCATCTAGATATTGACAAATCCCGGAAAATTATCATTACCCACTGCTCATTCGCTCCGGAGAGAAACGCCTGTCGTTAGTGAAATCGGCTTACTCGAGATAGCCATCAAGTAGAAGCTTGGTAAGCTTCCCGACTCGGCCCCTACAATCAGCGAGATTACCGAACCATTAACAGAGGATGGCATTGAGCTTATTCCGCTACCAGTTCGGCACATCTCAGCTTACGACAAAAGCCCCCTATTCGAAGATCACCGAGATCCATTCGATCGGCTGATTCTGGCAACGCACTAGCTGAACGAATGCCAGTCATTTCGGCCGATGAGAAGTTCACCCGTTATCGCGACGTAGTGGACTTGATCTGGTAAACCATTAGAAAGTTTTATTCCGCATGGTAAAGTCGCCTAACTGGACACGTGAAGAATTAGTGCTAGCCTTCAATCTGTACCTAAAGCTAGACTTCGGCAAGATGCACAAGGGTAATCCTGAGGTGATCCAGCTAGCGACCATTTTAGGACGCCGGACACCTGATTCTGTGGCGATGCGGCTTACTAATTTTGCTAGTGTAGACCCGTATCATCAGCAACGCGGTGTCAAGGGGATGAGCGGGGGATATAATCAGGTCAAACCGATATGGGACGAATTTATCAACAACAAGGAAGATCTTGTTTTTGAAAGCGAGCGCATCCTGGCTGAATACCAGCACACAACCGTCGAAAACGTCTATTCAGACATAATCTTTGACTTGAACGGATTAAAAGGTGAAGTAAGAGACAGAATCGTCAAGGTACGCGTAAACCAAAGCGTTTTCAGGCAAATGATTTTGAAAACGTATGAGAGCCGGTGTGCTATTTCTGGCATTGATCTACCGGAGTTGCTTGTTGCTGGGCACATAGTCCCATGGTCGGTAAATGAGCAGGAACGATTGAACCCCGAGAACGGCATCTGCTTATCGAACCTCTATGATAGGGCTTACGAAAAGGGATTGATCTGCATTGACACTGACTATAAAGTGCTTATTTCTAAACGGTTGAAATCCGAGCCGGATAAGAATTTTTATCAGCAGTATTTTGGCCGACTCGAACACCAACCCATTCATCTACCCAAGTCTTATCAGCCTAAACGCGATTTTGTAGAGTACCGCCTTGCTTCATTTGAAAGCTAATTAGTCCCCTTACACCTCCTCTGTCTGCAATTGCTTCTCGTAGAGTTCGCGGAAGGCACCGTTGCGGGCCATCAGTTCAGCCTGCGTGCCTTCTTCGACGATTGTTCCTTCATCGAGCATGATGATGTAATCCGCGAGTTTAGCCGACGATACGCGGTGCGAGATAATTACCGACGTGCGGTCGGCCATGATCCGGCGTAGGTTGTTAAGGATGATATTTTCCGTATTGGTATCGACCGCCGACAGACAGTCGTCCAGAATCAGGATGCGCGGGTCACGGGCGATGGCGCGGGCAATGCTGAGTCGTTGTTTCTGTCCACCCGACAGCGTAACGCCACGCTCACCAACGGCCGTATCGAACCCCTCAGGGAAGTCGACAACGTTCTGATACAGATCCGCGTCGCGCACCGCTTGTTCGACACGCGCCTGTGGCAGGTCCGGGCAACCGAAGCGGACGTTGTTGCTAATCGTTTCCGAGAATAGAAAAACGTCTTGTGGCACATAACCCATCTGACTCCGCAACGCGGTCAGATTATAGTCGGCGATAGGTATGTTATCGACCCGAATTTCCCCCGACGACACGTCGTACATGCGGGTCAGCAGATTGGCCAGCGTGGTTTTTCCGGAACCGGTTGTACCCAGGATAGCAACGGTTTCGCCCGCCTTCACATGCATGGAGAAATTATGCAGCGCCACGATACCTGAATCGGGATACACAAACCGAACATTGCGAAATTCGATTTCGCCCTGAATTATTCGGTTAATGTCTTTCGCCGATACGATATTGGTCTTTATATTCAAAAACTCGTTGATTCGAGCCTGCGACGCAGCCGCCCGTTGCGTCTGACTTGTCGTCCAACCCAGGGCCATCACCGGCCAGGTCAGCATATTGACGTACAGAATAAACTCGGTGATATTACCCGGCGTCAGTCGGCCGGCTATGATCTCCTGCCCACCGATGTATACGACCAGAATATTGCTCAACCCGACCAGAATCGCTACGATGGGGAAGAAAAGCGAGTCAACTTTTGTAAGGCTCAGTGATTTTTCCCGGTACCGATCGCTTTCCACCTCGAAACGAGCCGCCGACTGTTTTTCCTGCACGAATGCTTTCAGGACTCGAATCCCCGAAAAAGCTTCCTGCACGTATGTCGACATCTGCGACAGGCTACGCTGTATCTCTTCCGATTTGCGAATAATGATGTTATTGACCAGGTAGATCAGCACCGACAGAATTGGCAGCGGCAACAGCACATATGCCGACAGCCGGGCGTTGATGCTGACCATGTACGTGATGACTAGTATAAACAGCACAATCAGATTGACACCATACATGATACTCGGCCCGACGTACATGCGCACTTTGCTGACGTCCTCCGAAATACGCGCCATTAAATCACCGGTATTGTGCTGCCGATAGAAGCTCAGCGGTAGCGTCTGGTAATGGTCATAAATTTCGTTTTTAAGGTCGTATTCGATGTGGCGCGACATCACGATAAGCGTCTGCCGAACCAGAAACAAGAAAAAGCCTTTTAGCAACGCCAGCACCAGCGTACCGCCCGCGAACAGCAACAGGCTGAACGCAAAGACGTTGTAGAGCGACGTCTGCACGGGCATGCCATTGTAGAGGTGGTAGATGTCGAGCGTTTCGCGAACCAGGTCGAGGGCATACCGGACAAGCTGGGCGGGGAAGATCCCGAACAGGTTGGAGATGGCCGTAAAGACCGTCCCCCAGATCAGGTACCATTTATACTTGAGGAGGTATTTGTTGAGGTAAGAAAGAGCTTTCACAGGAAACCGGTTCGCGTCCTTTTTTTAACCCCACCCCCCCGCGAAAAGTTGCACCAAAATGGCACTCGGATAATGCAGATTGTTCGGATCGGTCTGGATTTTATTAGTGTCGATCCCTAGCATCTGTGTTATGCGCGTGCCATTTTGGTTAGAATTTCGTAAATTTGTGGTTTGAAACAGCCGTTCTTTACTTTATTGGTGCTTAATCTCTTCTGGCAGTATGCTTAATCGGCGACTACTCCGAATCAAGGTCATGCAGGCGTTGTATGCGCTTCGACAGGCCGAATTTTCCAATCAGCAATTGGCCCACGACGGTATTGCTGACTTGTTCCTACCCGACCTTAACTCGATGCTCCCGCAGGATAAGCGGCAGCTCGAAGGAAACCGCCAACTGGCAACGCTCCTCTTCGACGAAGCGATTAAGACCAATCAGCCGGCACGGGACGACGACGCGCCCACTGCTGTGTTGAAAGCCGCTAACGACGGCCTTGTTTTCTACCGCATTCGTACCCAGAAAGACCGTCAGCACCTGGCTCAGCTCATGATCCGACAGGTGAATGGCATTTATGACGACTATTTGCGCGTCATGACCCTGCTCGTAGCACTGGGGCAGGCGGCCCGTACGGACCGTGACCGCCGGTACCGCGACGTCGACGAAGCACCGTTTCCTTTCGAATCAGACTTTAGCGAGAATAGTATTGTGCAGGCGTTATCGGCGCATCAGCCGTTACAGGATGAAGCCGTTCGGCACAGTATTTCGTGGACCGACGAGATGGGCTTCGTTCGGAAGGCACTGAAGGAAGTGCTCAAAAACGACGAAACCTATCGGGCCTACTGCGCACAGCGTGCGCATACCCCCGATGAAGATCAGGCCCTGATACAATACGTGCTGCGGACGCTGATTTTCAAACACGAGATCATCCGCGATCATCTGGCCGAGATCGATCTGAGCTGGGCCGAAAATAGCGAAGTGGTGCGGGGTCTAGCCATTCGGACGCTAAAATCAGCGCAGAGTATTACCGGTCTGCAACTCGAACCACTCACCGACGACTGGGAAGAAGACGAGTTATTTCTGACGACACTTTACCAGCAATCGCTGCAAAACGACGACGACTACGAGCAGCTATTGGCCGAACAATTGCAGAACTGGGACGTTGAACGGGTAGCAATACTCGACCGGATCATCCTGAAACTGGCTGTCTGCGAACTGCTTAGTTTTCCGAACATTCCCGTTAAGGTAACGATCAACGAATATATCGAATTGGCCAAAGCGTACAGT
>JAKONH010000287.1 GCA_022702045.1 Spirosomataceae bacterium | reverse complement strand
ACGTAGAGCATGTAAGCGAATACCAGCAGGGCTACGACAAACAGAAGCGTAATCATAGGGCGATCAGATTTTTTCGAACCAGGCGATGGTTTTGTAGAAAGCCCAGAAGCAGATCAGTGCTGAAACGATAAGTACGAGCAGGGTTGCCATAGTGGGTGATGTCAAGTTGTCGAACCACCTATGCCAAGAAGTACACCAATCTGACAGACACCAGCGAGATCACCCATAACTACCTAACCAGTAGCCACTTAAATGATAACACAATCAACAAATTGCCGAAAACTCCAGATCAATCTTTCCAAAATGGTAGGGTTGGTTTTCCATTTTGACACGCGCCTACGATCCAACGAATAGGATTCGATTACCGTAGATGCGTCTGTTCACCGTTGTGACGGTGTGGCTTACGACAGAAATTTTTCAGGAACAGCCGGCCGTGTGCGTATTTTTTACGCGACGGCTTCTTTATGTCAGCAATTGAGACGTTTTCCACCTACATGGATAGCTCGCCCCATCCGTCTGATCATCCTAAACGCTTATAGCACGATGCCTACCCGTCGACAATTTATCCATCAGCTTGGTCTGGCTACCGCCGGCCTGGGTTTGTTCAATCAGTTGCCCGTACACGCTATGGCCGGATCAGCGACCAAACCGCTGAACTTCGACATATCGATGGCGGAGTTTTCGTTTGCCGGCGACCTGTTTTCCGGGAAAATGACCAACCTCGATTTCGCGTCTCGCACCAAGAAAGAATTCGGCGTGAACGTGCTTGAGTACGTATCAATGTTCTTCAATAACAAACACACCGATTCGGCTTACCTGAAAGAACTGAAACAGCGGAGCGACGATCTGGGCATGAAAAACCACCTCATCATGGTCGACGGAGCGAACATCGCGGACCTGGACGCGACCAAGCGGCAACAGGCGGTCACTGCGCACTTTACCTGGGTCGATGCTGCGAAATACCTCGGGTGCAGTGCGATTCGGGTGAACCTGGGGGATAGCAATCGGGCGCTGTCGGGCGCTGCCGATGATCCGGCGGATGAAGCCGCTAAAGCCGCTGCCGACGGCTATCATAAACTGTTGGAATACGCAGCCAAACAGCAGCTCAATGTCATTGTCGAAAATCACTTCGGCAACTCCACCAACGTCGATTGGCTGATTGGTGTTCTGAAGCAGGTAAATATGCCCAACGCTGGCCTGCTGCCCGATTTCGGCAATTTCTGTGCGCAACGTAGTAACCCTGCAACGGCCGACATAAAGGGTGCTCTGAGCACAACCTGTGTGCGTGAGTATAACCGCTACGAAGGGGTAAAGAAAATGATGCCGTATGCCAAAGGTATCAGTGCCAAGACGCACAAATTCGACGCAAAAGGCAACGAGACGGAAACCGACTTCCGACGCATCTTCCAGGTTATCAAAGACGCGGGTTTCAGCGGCTATGTAGGTATCGAATACGAAGGCGGCATAATCGGCATGTATAAGCCTGACGCTGGCTATCCATCCACGGTTGACGGCATCAAAGCCACCAAAGCGCTGCTTGAAAAGACACGCGCGGAACTGGTATAAACACAGCCCTGAACGGTTTCTAAAAACCGTTCAGGGTTACTGATCTGACTCTATCTCCGTCAGTTTGCGGTACAGGCTTGTCAGGCCGATACCGAGCAGGCGGGCAGCTTCGGTTTTGTTGCCGTTGGTGTGCCGTAGGGCCCGCCGAATCAGGTGTCGTTCGTGCGTAGCCAGATCAAACGTATCGCTGCTAGTAGCCTCCGCTGTTGGTACGCCGTGCTGCATGTCGTACGGCAGCAGGTCGGGGGTTAGCTCCGACGAATCGGATAGGATGACGGCGCGCTCGATAATATTCTTTAATTCCCTGATATTACCCTTCCACTGATGCTTTTTTAGGCGTTGAATAAAGCCCTCGCTGAGTCGTATATCGCGCCGACCGATCTTGGAGGCTTCCTGCCGGGCAAACTGTTCGGCTAGTACGGGCACATCGTCGAGCCGCTCGCGGAGCGGGGGCAGGTCAATACTGAACACCGACAGTCGGTAGTACAGATCGAGCCGAAAATGACCGGCTTCTGACGCCTGTGCCAGTTGCCGGTTGGTAGCCGCGACTACCCGAACATCGGTACGCGTCGGCCTGGTATCGCCAACGCGCAGAAACTCGTGGGTCTCCAGTACGCGTAACAGTTTAGCCTGCAAATCGAGTGGCATTTCTCCGATCTCATCCAGAAAGATTGTTCCTTTATCGGCTTCCGCAAATAATCCTTTCTGGTCGCGATTGGCTCCAGTAAAGGCCCCGGCCCGGTGCCCAAACAGCTCGCTTTCCAGAATATCCTTGCCCAGCGCCCCACAGTTGATTGCCACGAACGGCCCGTTCCGCCGGGGGCTACCGCCGTGAATCGCCCGCGCAAACACCTCCTTGCCCGTACCTGTTTCACCCATCAGCAAAACCGTCGTATCGGTAACGGCAACGCGCCGGGCCAGGTCTACAGCCTGTTGAATAGCCCGTGACTGACCAACGATGGGCTCGAAGCTGTACTGTTTGTTGACCTGCGCTTCCAGTCGCTGAATGCGAAACTGGAGCTGCGCTTTTTCGACGGCTCGGCTCACCAGCGGAATAATGCGGTCGTTGTCGTCGCCTTTGGTGATGTAGTCGAATGCGCCATTTTTGATGGCCAGTACACCGTCGGCAATGGTACCATAGGCTGTGAGGACGATAATTTCGGTAGCCGGATACCGCTTTTTGATCTCCTCGGCCAGTGCAATCCCGTTTTTGTCAGGGAGTTTAACATCGCTGATGACCAGTTCGACGGTTTCCCGTTCCAGTACTTTCAGCCCACTGCGGGCATCTTCCGCTTCCAGCACGCGGTACTCTTCCAGACTTAGGATGCGGGCAAGCAGACTACGCAGCCGGGGTTCGTCATCGATGAGCAAAATAGTAGCTGCCACCTATACTTCGTTTAAGGTATCCAGTAGTTGAGTTATGTGGGCCGATACGGGCTATGGCCGGTTAGACAAAGCCGTAATGTCGCTTTTCTGCCCGAAAACTACCGCTTTTACGCATGCGTTCTCTTCTTTTTATTAGCTGGCTGGTCGCGACCTGTCTGCTCCGCGCGGCCGCACAGACGCCCGCGCCAATTTCTGTTCACGACCCCGTCATGATTCGGCAGGACAGCACATATTACGTATTTGCGACAGGGCGGGGTATCCGTGTATGGTCGTCGCCAGACCGGCAGCATTGGAAAGCGGAAAAGCCAGTTTTTGAGACCGCCCCCGCCTGGACAACACAGGTCAACCCCGGCACCCGCCCAAACGACTTTTGGGCTCCCGACATTTCGTACCACAACGGCCTATATTATCTTTACTATTCGTCGTCAGTTTTCGGAAAAAACTCGTCAGCCATCGGCCTGGCTACCAACCGAACGCTGCATCCTGATAATTCCAACTACCGATGGGTCGACCGGGGGCTTGTCGTTCAGTCGGTACCGGGCCGCGACAACTGGAATGCGATTGATCCCAACCTGATCGTGGATTCGACGGGTCGTGGCTGGCTGACATTCGGTTCCTTCTGGGACGGCATCAAACTCGTACAACTGAACGATAGCCTGACTGCCCCAGCCCAACCGGCTCAGTGGCATACCCTCGCCAGTCGCCCCCGTACCGATTCGACGGGTCTTCGCAACGCGGGCAACGGAGCTATCGAAGCTCCGTTTCTGTTTCGTAAAAATGGGTTTTATTATCTGTTTGTGTCGGTCGACTACTGCTGCCGGGGCCCGAAAAGCACGTACAAAGTATGGGTAGGCCGATCAAAGGCACTAACAGGCCCTTACCTTGATCAATCCGGCAAGCCTATGACACGGGGCGGGGGTACACTGGCCCTGCAGGGCGATGCGAACTGGTACGGAGTCGGCCACAACGCCATCTGCACGTTCGATAATACCGATTACTTTGTTTACCACGGCTACGATGCCGCCGACAACGGCAAATCGAAACTCCTGATTCGCGAATTAGGCTGGGATACAGCTGGTTGGCCTGTAGTTAAGTGATTCTTGTGTACGCCTATCACGCACATCCCCCAGCTTATACCCCATAAACGAAACGATCTCTTTTCCGAGACATTGCGACTAGCAACTGCCCCAAAAAAGAGATCGAAAATTACTGAAAACCGAACACGGCAAATTGTAAACTACCTATCGCACCAGGTACAGGGCCGTAACGACGGTAGCGACGATACCGAGTACAAGCCCGGCGATGGCCATACCCCGCCCGGACACCTCCGGATTTTTCCGAATTTTCGACAGCGCCACACCGCCGAAAATAATGGCCAGAATACCTAGCACGATTCCGAATACGAAAAAGGCCAGGATACCGCACACCAGCGAGGCAACTGCCAACCCACTAACAGTACCCGCCGGCTGGCTCATTCGCTGACGCCACTGCTGCTTCAGCTCTTTCCGCGTTGCTTTATCGATGAATTTGGCAGCCTGCTTAACGTCCGATTGGTGCAGAGTCGATTGGGCTAAGGTATGCCGCCCGGCTAGTTTCAGCCGCTGGTACTTTCTTACGTCAGTTGCCGTCGTAGCCAGAACAGTAGCGGGCTCCGCCACAACAACGGGCGTTATCAGGGTGACGGCTTCAGTTGCCTTCGTTGGTACATACTCAGTGCATGGTGTGGCCGTAATTCGAGCTGCGGCTACATGTCGTTCAGGCATAAACAACGCCTGTGAACGCCGTTGACAGGCAGACAGACTAATCAGCGCGACAAGAATAGCCAGACTAAAGAATCGTGTAAACGTGTGCATAAAAAGAGGATTGGTTGCTTGTGGTGTGTCACCAAAATAGGACAGCAAAAAGTAAGTCAGAAAATTTACTCCACCAATCCTGTGCACCCTTTTTATAAACGTTTACGTAGATAGGAGAACTGCCTTTTTTGCTGCGGCACTATGTTTTTATCGACGCAAAACAGGACTACAAAAAAGGCCAGCTTGCTAAGCTGGCCTCCTGGTTAGAACGCAACGGCTTTCAGTCGTAATCCTGTGTCTTCGGGGAGACCGGCTACCAGGTTGAAGTTCTGAACGGCTTGTCCGGCGGCTCCTTTCACCAGGTTGTCGATGACGCTGGTGATAAGCAACTGGCCATCGTGTACCTCCAGATGCAGCAGGCATTTGTTAGTGTTCACTACCTGCTTCAGGTCGATGGGGGCGTCGCTGACATGCGTAAACGGATGTTCTGCATAGAAGCCTTTGTATAGTTCGTTCGCTTCCCCGATCGTACCGGCAAATGGCGTATACACGTTGGCCATAATCCCGCGCGTGAAGTCGCCCCGGTACGGAACGAAGTGGATGGGCGCATTGAACTCCGGATCGAACTGGGTCAGGCTCTGCCGGATTTCGCTCAGGTGCTGATGCGTAAACGCCTTGTAAATCGACACGTTGTTGTTACGCCAGGTAAAGCCCGTTGTCGGCACGAGCGCCTGTCCGGCACCGGTGCTGCCTGTAATGGCGCTTACCTGTACGGCGTCGGTGAGCTTACCCGCTTTGGCCAGCGGCAGTAACGCCAGTTGAATGCTGGTTGCGAAACAGCCGGGATTAGCCACTCGCGTCGTTTCGCGGATACGATCCCGTTGCAATTCGGGCAGGCCGTAGACGAAGTCGTCGTGTTCGTCACGGAAGTCGGTACTCAGGTCGATCACAGTGATATCGTCCGACACCTCGTATTCGTTCATGAACGTTTGCGACGCGCCGTGACCCATGCAGAGGAAGATTGCGTCGAGTCCCTCCTGTGCCAGCACACCGTTCAGATCATCGCCGGTAAAGGTCAGATCAGTATCGCCAAGCAGGTCGGTATGCGTCGACCAGACAGGCTTGCCCGCCTGACTGTTGCTATGGATGAAGGCAACGGTTACGAATGGGTGGTTCAGCAGAATACGCAGGAGTTCGCCCCCTGTGTAGCCGGCCCCACCGACGATACCAATGTTGAATGTAGTCATGGTTGGTTTGAGAAGATAGCGAGACGATGGTGGTAGAAAGACTGGCCATTGCCATCTTTCTACCACCATCGTCTCGCTAGTTTACAAGTTCTACAGTGCGACGAAACCAGTGTATGGCGGTGTCGGC
>JAKONH010000467.1 GCA_022702045.1 Spirosomataceae bacterium | reverse complement strand
GCCTTCTGGGCTGAAGTGGCTCAGCATTTTCAATGGCGCAAACCCTGGACAAAAACCCTGCAATGGAACTTTGAAGAGCCCAGTATCAAATGGTTCGTTGGCGGTAAGCTCAACATCACCGAGAACTGCCTCGACCGGCACTTGGCCGAGCGGGGCGACCAACCGGCCATTATCTGGGAACCAAACGACCCGAACGAAGCGGGTACGACGCTCACGTACCGGATGCTGCACGATCAGGTATGCCGGTTTGCCAACGTATTGAAACGCAACGGCGTTATGAAAGGCGACCGCGTCTGTATCTATATGCCGATGGTACCCGAGCTGGCCATTGCCGTGTTGGCTTGTGCCCGAATTGGGGCGGTTCATTCGGTAGTATTCGGTGGATTTTCGGCCCAAAGCATTGCCGACCGGATCAACGACGCGCAATGTAAGGTAGTCGTAACCGCCGACGGCTCGTATCGGGGTAATAAAGAAGTACCGCTGAAGAATACGGTCGATGATGCGCTAATCGCCTGCCCCAGTGTGAAACGGGTAATCGTTATGACACGTACCCGCACACCAGTGTCGATGATTAAAGGTCGCGACGTATGGTGGGAACAGGAACTGAAGCAGGTCACGGCCGACTGCCCCGCCGAGGAGATGGATGCCGAAGACATGCTGTTCATTCTCTACACCTCCGGCAGTACAGGTAAGCCAAAAGGCGTGGTCCATACCTGTGGCGGGTACATGGTCTACGCAGCTTACACGTTCCAGAACGTGTTTCAGTACGAGTCGGCCGGGGGCGCGTCCGCCCAGGTCCATTTCTGCACCGCCGACATCGGCTGGATTACGGGCCACAGCTATATCGTCTACGGTCCGCTGGTCTGTGGCGCTACGTCGCTGATATTCGAAGGTGTCCCAACCTACCCCGATGCGGGGCGGTTCTGGGATATTACCGACAAACACAACGTCAATATCCTTTACACGGCTCCGACGGCTATCCGGTCGCTGATGGGCTTCGGAACGGATATCGTGGCAAAGCATGATCTAAGCAGCCTGCAGGTACTGGGCTCGGTGGGTGAACCGATCAACGCGGAAGCCTGGCACTGGTACGACGATAACGTAGGCAAGAACCGCTGCCCTATTGTCGATACGTGGTGGCAGACCGAAACGGGTGGAATTCTGATTTCACCGCTGGCCGGCATCACCAAAACCAAACCGACCTTCGCCACGCTGCCCCTGCCGGGCGTTCAGCCCATTTTGGTCGATGAAAATGGCAAAGAGATCGAAGGAAATGGTGTCAGCGGTAATCTGTGTATGAAGTTTCCCTGGCCGGGCATTCTGCGCACGACCTACGGCGACCACGAACGCTGCCGGCAGACCTATTTTGCGACCTATCCCGGTCTGTATTTTACCGGCGACGGCTGTCTGCGCGACGAAGATGGGTACTACCGCATCACCGGGCGTGTCGATGACGTACTGAACGTATCAGGTCACCGCATTGGAACGGCCGAAGTCGAAAACGCGATCAACATGCACACGGGCGTGGTTGAAAGCGCGGTGGTTGGCTACCCCCACGACATCAAAGGGCAGGGCATTTATGCCTACGTTATCACGGAGCACGAGCTGGACGACAAGGACGCTGACCTAACCAAACGGGATATCAACGCCACTGTTACCCGCGTTATCGGACCCATCGCTAAACCCGACAAGATTCAGTTCGTGTCTGGCTTACCTAAAACCCGGTCGGGCAAAATCATGCGCCGAATTCTGCGTAAAATCGCCGAGGGCGATACCAGTAATCTTGGCGATACAACTACCCTGCTCGACCCAGCAGTTGTCGAGGACATCAAGGCGGGCGCGCTGTAAGCAAGGATATCACGGCGAGGCCGGTTCGGCTTCGCCGTGATAGCAAACCGATTAGTTCATAGCCGGTTCACCTGCACTTTTCACTAGCCGGAAGACCGTCCGATACCCTGCATCATTCATCAGTTGGGAACGTACCAACGCGCTGAAAACAGCCAAGTATATTGCCGTCTACGAGAGGTCGTCGGTTTGCCAGGGCTGTTTAAATCAGTAGATTGCCAGACATTAAAACGGGAAAGTTGCGCCCGGGAAAGCAAGAATCACTACACGCATACTGACTATAGCCTATTGATGAAGCACTACCTTACTCAAGACCCCTGGCGCATTGTTGAAGACGGGTTCCATCGTGATTACAACGAAATTACCGAAAGCGTCATGTCGCTGGGCAACGGCCGGCTGGGCGGTCGTGGTTCGTTCGAAGAGAAATTCAGCGGAAAAACGTTACAGGGCAACTACGTAGCCGGGGTGTACTATCCCGACAAAACACGTGTCGGCTGGTGGAAAAACGGCTACCCGGAATACTTCGCCAAGGTCCTCAACGCAGCCAACTGGATCGGTATCGATGTCGATGTTGAATATGAATCCCTCGATCTGGCGCAGTGTGAAGTTCGCGACTTCCGGCGGGTGCTCAACATGCAGGAAGGCTACCTCGAACGCGAGTTTGTCGCCGTGCTGAAAAGCGGTAAGGAAGTGCGGGTCAATGCGAAACGCTTCTGCTCGATCGTCGACGATGAAGCCGGTGCCATCCGCTACGCCATCACACCACTCAACTTCGACGCGAAGATTACCGTTACGCCTTACGTCGACGGCAGCATCCGCAACCGCGACGCCAACTACGACGAAACGTTCTGGGACGAGGTGCGTAAGGAAACAGGCTACGGTGAAGCCTACATTCAACTGCGGACGCGGAAGACAGGCTTCCATGTGGTGACGGGGATGTGCGTAGAGATCGAGCAGGACGGCGTTAAAGTCGACTATCAGTCGCAGCCGATCAAATACGAGAAATACGTTGCCAATCGTATCTCGCTCGATTGCCGGCGCGGGCAGGAAACGATCATTTATAAGTATGCCGTCAACCTGTCGTCGCTCAATATGCCGAGCGATTCGCTCATGCGCGAAGCCCACACGGCCATTCAGACGATTAGCCGTAAAGGATTCGACCGGATGCTGATCGAGCAACAACAGGCGTGGGCCGACAAGTGGAAAACAAACGACATCACCATCGACGGCGACGTAGCGGCTCAGCAGGGTATCCGGTTCAACATTTTCCAGCTCAATCAGACCTATACGGGCGAAGACGAGCGGCTTAATATTGGCCCAAAAGGGTTTACCGGCGAAAAATACGGTGGTAGCACCTATTGGGATACCGAAGCGTATTGCCTACCCTTCTACCTGTCGACGGCCGACCAGAAAGTAGCTCGCAATCTGCTGATCTATCGCCACAAACAGTTGGGCAAAGCCATCGAGAATGCGCAGAAACTGGGCTTCCGGGCCGGAGCCGCGCTGTATCCGATGGTGACGATGAATGGCGAAGAATGCCATAACGAGTGGGAAATCACGTTCGAGGAAATTCACCGAAACGGCGCTATCGCCTATGCGATCTACGACTACGTTCGTTACACCGGCGACGAGCAGTATCTGGCCGATTATGGGCTTGAAGTGCTGATTGCCATTAGCCGGTTCTGGAGTCAGCGGGTCAACTGGTCGAAGGCAAAAAATCAGTATGTGATGCTGGGTGTGACGGGGCCGAACGAGTACGAGAACAACGTTAACAACAACTGGTACACCAACTACATTGCGGCCTGGACGTTGCGCTACACGCTCGAAGCGGTGGAAAAAGTGAAAGCCATCGCGCCCGACCGCTATGCTGAACTGATCGACCGGATCCATTTCCGCGAAGAGAAAGAAACGGCGACCGCCCGGCACATCATCGATCATATGCACTACCCGTTCGATCCGGAGCGGCAGGTCTTTTTACAGCAGAGCGACTTCCTCGATAAAGACCTGATGCCAGTCTCGGACATCCCAAAAGGACAACGTCCGCTGAATCAGCACTGGTCGTGGGATCGGATCCTGCGGTCGTGTTTTATCAAACAGGCCGACGTGTTACAGGGACTGTATTTCTTTGAAGATGAGTTCGATACGGATACCCTTAAACGCAACTTCGATTTCTACGAGCCGATGACCGTGCACGAGTCGTCGCTTTCACCCTGCGTCCACTCGATTCAGGCGTCGAAACTGGGGATGAAACAGAAGGCGTATGAGATGTACCTGCGTACCGCCCGGCTCGACCTTGACGATTACAACAACGATACCGAAGACGGGTGCCACATTACGAGCATGGCCGGTACGTGGCTGGCGGTAGTGAAAGGCTTCGGCGGTATGCGTATCAGTCACGACGGGCAGCTTCAACTGGCACCGTACTGCCCCGAAAACTGGCAGGCGTTGTCGTTCAAAATTCGCTTCCGGGGCAATTTGCTGGCCGTCACCGCAACGCAGACTGACGTAACCGTGCAAAACTTTTCGACCCAGCCAATCACACTGCTGGTCAACGATCAGGCAATCATGGTAGCGGGTAACCAATCACAAACGGTTTAGCAACTACCCTTATGTTGGCTCGAACAGCATCCTGTGACTAAACAGCAGGATACTGTTCGAGCCAATTTTGATGATGAATCCTCCCCATTTCGACGCCGTTACCCCTGTCTACGATGCGCTGAGCCGACTTGTGTTTGGGCGTCGGCTGGAGCAGGCCCAAACTATATGGCTGCCCCAGATTCAGGACAGTGCATCGGTGCTGGTACTTGGTGGAGGAACAGGTGCCCTGCTGGGTCCGCTGCTCGACAGACAACCGGGCCGGCTACTATTTCTGGAAGCGTCGCGGCAGATGCTGGCGCGGGCAAGTCTGCGGCTGATTCGTGAGCACCTAACGGGGCAGGTTACGTTCCAGCATGGTACCGAACAGGATTTGACCCCGACCGATCAGTTCGACGTAATCATTCTGCCCTTTGTACTCGACGTGTTCACCGAATCAACTGTCCGTGAGCGGATGCTGCCAGCCTTACTCAGTGCCCTGCGCCCCGGCGGTAGCCTGCTGATTACCGATTTCGTCCGAACCGATCGTCGCTGGCAACGCACATTGCTTCAAGTGATGATCTGGTTTTTCCGCCTGACAGCCAACATTGAAACGCGTCGGCTAGTCAATTGGCAATCGCTATTGTCGGAAACCCGGCTCAGCCGTGCCGGTCAACGTCCGCAGGTATGGGGCATGGTCTCGGCTGAATGGTGGCGCTAGTCTAGGCTAGGCCGTTGTGCCGCCACAACTCGAACCAGCCCCGGCGGTACAGCCAAAGCAATGTTCATTGACGGCGATCGTCCGCTGCATAAGCTCGTCAGCGTTAAAATCGCGAATGTGTCGGCCGGGTGCGCGCAGGGGCATATCGAGCATCTGATTGAAATCGCAGTCGTAGAGTTGCCCGTCCCAGCCCACTGAAATCATGGTACGGCACATAGCCCCGGTAGCCGCAGCCGGATTGAAAGCCGTTACCAGCTTATCCATGTAGTTGTCATAATTGCCCGACGCAACGAGATAGTCAAGATACCGACTGATGGGAATGTTGGTAATGGCAAACAGGCTGTTGAACACAATTTCGAATTCACTCAGCAACACGCGCTTGAACTGCTGTTCCAGACTGGCCTGTGGCCCCGGCATAAAGGCGCCAGCTGGATTATAGACCAGGTTGAGCGTGAGCCCACTGCCGGGTTGCCCGTACCCCACGGCATTAAGAAGCCGCAACGCTTTGACCGAATCCTGAAAAACGCCCTGCCCCCGCTGCCGGTCGGTTTTATCAGCATTGTAGAACGGCAACGAACTAACCACGTCGACCTGATGCTGTCGAAAAAAGTCAGGCAAATCGTTGTATTTCGGATTCGCGACGATAATCGTCAGGTTACACCGTACCATCACGTGCCGGCCCAGTTTCCGGATTTCTTCCACAAACCACCGGAAGTCGGGGTTCATTTCCGGCGCTCCGCCCGTCAGATCGACGGTGGGAATAGTCGTTTTCGCCAGCACGTCGAGACAATGCTGCATGGTCTCGCGGGTCATAATTTCCTTACGGTCAGGCCCCGCATCGACATGGCAGTGCTTACAAACCTGATTGCACATTTTCCCTACGTTGATCTGCAACACGTCGAGCCCGGCAGGTCGCAACGGAAAGAGATCAGCCGACTGTAGTTTACTGCGGAACGTAGGGCGGGGCTGCGTGGCGGCCTGTTTTTCCAGCAGTTCAATCTGGGTGGCAGCATGCGCGAACGGATGGCCACTTGCTTTCAGGCTTTTCATTGACGTTCAATTTTCGGTGGTCGGTTTTCGGTATACGGTTTTCGGCAGCTAGTCTGTTGTGGATACATCGTCATTTACGGCTTAATCAGCACCAATCGTATCAACCGAAAACCGTATACCGAAAACGTAAAGCCACCTTACCTACATCGACACTTGCTTTACTTTGTTCATCATCTGCACGCTATGCACCAGCGACGAGCCGCCCCGGATAGCAGCCGCTACGTGAACGGCTTCCATCATTTGTTCTTCGGTGCATCCTTTTTCCAGTGTATCATTGGTATAGGCATCGATGCAATAGGCACACTGAACGGTATGGGCAACGGCCAGCGCAATCAGCGATTTCTCGCGGGCCGTTAGTGCCCCTTCGGCAAACACAGCCCCGTAGTATGAGAAAAACTTGTCGGCCAGTTCTTTCTGGTATTCACTGATATTGCCAAACTTCTTGAGGTCAGCGGGGTCATAATACGTTTCCATGTAGCTTTCGACGGTTTATGTGCGTAAGGGTAGCCAACAGTCTTTCCGATCAACGATCTGCTGACAGTACATAAGCACCAGCTCTTATTCCGGTGTTGACGTATGTACGTATCCTCGAAAGTACGTAGATTTTCTCGGGT
The DNA here is from genome assembly GCA_022702045.1 of Spirosomataceae bacterium. Taxonomy (GTDB): domain Bacteria; phylum Bacteroidota; class Bacteroidia; order Cytophagales; family Spirosomataceae; genus Spirosoma. The sequence goes on along the minus strand of JAKONH010000467.1, from coordinate 183 downwards.
CGGAATGCGCCGACAGATACTTTTGTGTTCCTGTCTATGAGAACGTATCTACTTGTCTTTTCCTGGCTGATCGTCTGCCGGTTGGGTGTGGCCCAATCGTTGCCCGTACTCGATCAGAATCCGGCCAGTCTGCACTGGTATCAGCTCAACACGCCCCATTTCCGGGTACTCTACCCGACGGGC
>JAKONH010000461.1 GCA_022702045.1 Spirosomataceae bacterium | reverse complement strand
GCAGGCGGGAATGAATATCGATGCATTTGCCCCCCGGCTGTCGTTTTTCTGGGGTATCGGCATGAATCATTTCACGGAGATTGCCAAACTGCGGGCTGGGCGCTTGCTGTGGGCACGCATCGTGAAGCAGTTCGAACCTAACAACCCGAAGTCGATGGCGCTACGGACGCACTGCCAAACCTCCGGCTACAGCCTGACCGAGCAGGACCCGTTCAACAATGTCGCCCGGACAACGATTGAGGCACTAGCCGCTGCGCTGGGAGGAACGCAGAGTCTGCACACCAATTCGCTCGACGAAGCCATTGCGCTGCCTACTGATTTTTCGGCCCGTATCGCGCGGAACACACAACTCTATCTACAGCAGGAAACCGACATCACCCGGGCTATCGACCCATGGGGTGGCTCGTATTACGTCGACTATCTGACGAAGCAACTGGCTGAGAAAGCCTGGGCGCTGATCGAGGAAGTTGAACAGCTAGGGGGGATGACCAAAGCCATCGATACCGGACTTCCCAAGCTGCGGATTGAAGAAGCGGCTGCCCGCAAACAGGCTCGTATCGACGCGGGAAAAGACGTGATTGTGGGGGTAAACCGCTACAAACCCGATTCACAGACCGATATTGAACTGCTTGAAGTCGACAACAAAGCCGTTCGCGACGCGCAGCTTAACCGGCTGGCGCGGGTGAAGGCCGAACGTAATTCGGGCCGGGTTGAGCAGGCACTAACGGTACTGACGCAGGCGGCCCGGTCAGTAACCGGTGAGGCTGATAATCTGTTGGCGCTGGCCGTCGACGCGGCCCGGCACCGGGCTACGCTGGGTGAAATCTCGGACGCGCTGGAGCAGACGTTCGGGCGGCATCGGGCCACGATCCGATCGGTATCGGGCATTTACTCGGCGGAGGTGTCAGACGATGAAAACTTCCGGCTGGCGCGTCAGCTGAGCGATCAGTTTGCCGAACTAGACGGCCGTCGGCCCCGGATTCTGGTGGCTAAAATGGGGCAGGATGGTCACGACCGGGGGGCCAAGATCATCGCCACCAGTTTTGCCGACCTGGGCTTCGACGTCGATATGGGGCCGCTGTTTCAGACCCCCGCCGAAGTGGCCCGGCAAGCCGCGGAGAATGATGTACACATCGTCGGTGTATCGAGTCTGGCGGCTGGCCATAAAACGTTGGTTCCACAATTAATCGACGAATTGGCGAAGTTGGACCGGGCAGATATCATGGTTATCGCGGGGGGCGTTATCCCGGCCGGCGACTACCAATTTCTGTACGAGGCTGGTGTCAAAGGCATATTTGGACCCGGTACGGTTATTTCCGTAGCGGCCCAGAAGATATTGACTGAATTAATGGCCGAACTAGCCTGAGTGCTTGTGTCGCTGCTATGTGTCGGTTAAGGATTGTTTTCCGTCAATCGTTGGCCGGTGTTTTGTTTGTAGCCAGTATAACCGGAAAATTGGGACGGGTATGGCAAACAAGTTGACTATAAAACTGCTTTCTGTTCGTCAGGAATGAGTAATTTACCAGACGCGTCAGGCAACTGAAAACCCCACTGAGGGTTGCTCGCACCCAACTTACTTTCGACTTATACCGACGCTTCATTATGGAGAGTGCCCTAACAACGGAGCAAAAAATCAGGCAGGCGGCAACCAAAGTATTCTTGGAAAAGGGGTTTGACGGAACAACAACCCGTGACATCGCTAGCGAAGCGGGTATGAACGTAGCCCTGCTGAATTATTACTTTCACAGTAAGCAGAAGTTGTTCGACTCCGTCTTCGACGAAATGTTACAGCTCTTCTTCGATGGCATCAAAACTGTGCTCGACCAACCTATTCCACTCAAAGACAAGGTTGTTGCGCTGATCGATCATGATTTCAGAATGTTTCGGAAGAGCCCGGCGCTGGTCATCTTTGTGCTGAACGAATTGCACCGTAATCCGGATAGGTTTGTGCCTGCGATTATTGGGGCGGAAGGTAAATTTATGCCGCATTTTCAGCAGCAGCTGGAAGAGGCTCATCAGGCTGGTCTTATTCGATCGATTGACGCTGCCCATTTGATGAGTATCATATCCGCAAGTACACAATTCATCTTCGTCAACAAGAACATGCACATGAAGGTCTGGGGACAGACTGACAGGGAGTTTGAAGCATTCGCACTGGAACACAAAAAACTAGTTTGTGATATGATTATAAATTACTTGTTTATCACTTAAGGAATGATTCTCCTTTTTTTTGCCCAAGAATTAAACAATTGATTAAGTAATCTGATTGAATCATTTGTTTGCTAATCTGGCCACAGGATCCGTAGTAAACAGATCGGCGTAAGGCCTAGGCGATTAGGCAACGGCGCGCTGGATAACCTTATATCCATGACCTGGTTACATAGGTTGGGGGTGTGAGCGCTTCGTCGCGATCGAATAACTAGCCGCTAAGCAAGCTTCCCATTAACTCAATATCCATTTAACTCCCCAAAACAATCACGTTATGAAAAATCTATTAGCTGTCCCACTCGCTGCTGCTTTCCTGCTTGGTCTACAGGTTACAAAGGCACAATCGGTTACTGCTCTGAATGCTGAAAGCACACCCGAAGTAGCTTCCATTACGACCACTACCGACGCTGGCGGTACCAATGGTGTAGCTCCCAACGATACGAAACGGGCGAAAGCTGATTACAAAAACTTTGCTTTTGGTATCTACGCGGGTCTAAACTCGACCAAGCTTCCCGGCGAAAGCAACAGCTCGAACGGAAACATTTCGGGCCGACTAGGTTATCAGGCTGGCTTCTTTGTTCGGGGTGGTGGCCGTCTGTTTGGTCAGGTCGGTGCTGAATACTTTGCCTCTAGCTCGAACTATTTCACGGCTGGATCAGGTCAGAGCGTCGGAAATATTCAAGATCAAATCAACATTCAGTATGTCCAGGTACCTGTATACATTGGTTATAAGCTGACAGAATCGGATCGGGGTA
>JAKONH010000457.1 GCA_022702045.1 Spirosomataceae bacterium | reverse complement strand
TGTTTACGTGCGGTTTCGAGCGGTCAAAATTCTCTTTTGCCATGTTTTTAAAACGCTATTGTGAACTGTTGTTTGTTTTTGGATGAACTCGCTGAACGTCAATCAAGCCGGACGAGATCAACCCAATTGAGACTGACACCGTTTCGGCCTAAAACCGCACGGGCGGCTTCAATTTAAAAAAAGACTCCCGAAGAAGTCTTGAGCCGTTACGGGGACTTGAACCCCGGACCTCTTCCTTACCAAGGAAGTGCTCTACCGCTGAGCTATAACGGCTTTTTGTACTAGTATTGGAGCGGAAGACGGGTCTCGAACCCGCAACCTATAGCTTGGAAGGCTATCGCTCTACCAATTGAGCTACTTCCGCAAAAAAGAGTTATAAGGTTGTTTGGCTTTCCGACACAAATCCGATCTTGACGATCTCTTTCTATGCCCTGCGACGATACAACTTTATAACTCAATTCTTGTGGGGAGTGGAGGATTCGAACCTCCGAAGGCGTACGCCAGCAGATTTACAGTCTGATCCATTTGGCCACTCTGGAAACTCCCCAATACAACTTGTAAAGAACATTTTCCGCCCCGTTCCCGGTTTGGAGTTGCAAAACTACACGATTTTATCGTGTTGTCAACAGGTATCTCAAAAATAATTCTTTTGTTCTGCTGTTTACCTTACTTAAGTAGCTGCGTCACTTAAGTAGCTGCGTCAGCCGTGACCCGTCCGGATATGTCATCTCCTCAATACGCCATCGACCCGCTGTCTGTATCAGTTCTAAGCGAATCTCTTTCTTACGACCTTTTTCTTCAAACGTTGTATACACGATAGCCCGCCCCCCCCCTACTGCGGCAGGTTCGACCCACGTCTTTTTTACGTCACTGTCTTGTGCTTTAAAGAGCAACTCTTTTTTGACGGCCGACTTACTTTTCCAGATTAGCGCGGCAGTTGGCTTTGTAAAAAATTGCTCGGTCAGGCCCTGATCGGTGGTCGTGCGGAAGGGATTGTCTATCTTCTGATGCTCGAAATACAGGGCCCGAACAAGCCGATCAGCGGCTGAACGGGGAGCATCCGGGCCGGGGCGCTTCGTCAAGCTGACCGCACTGTCGGCCGTAAGTGTCGTTTCAGTCGACGTTTCCTGCTGCTTCGGCTTCGATTGACAGCCGGCAAGCGATAGAACGACGATGCTGTAGAGCAATACATATTTCATTGATCAGAGGATTTGCTTAGTGGAACAAACGTACAATCTCAGCCATAAAAAAGCCGAATCCTGTTGACGAGATTCGGCTTTTTTATGAGCAGGTTCCAAACGTGACAGTTACCAGACTTTGATACGGTCTTCTGGTTTTTTGTACATCGCGTTGCCAGGCTGTACATTAAATGCCTGATACCAGGCGGTAATATTCGACAACGGCCCATTGCAACGATACATACCCGGTGCGTGTGGGTCAGTCATAATCTGTTGTGCCTGCTGTTCCGGCAACATATTGACGCGCCAAACCTGCGCCCAGGACAGAAAGAATCGCTGATCGGGCGTGAATCCATCAATCATAGCTTTTTTACCGCTTGCCTTACCTTGTGCCGTTTTTTTGAACGCATCATAAGCAATAGCCAGTCCGCCGAGATCTGCCAGATTTTCGCCAAGCGTCAGTTGACCGTTTACTTTCAGCGAGTCGAGCACTTTAAAACCAAAGAACTGCTCTTTCACCTGATCGGCCCGCTTCTTGAAGTTGTCGGCGTCGTCTTTGGTCCACCAATCGCGGAGCGTTCCATCGGCATCGTACTGACGGCCTGAATCATCGAAACCGTGTGTCATTTCGTGACCAATTACGGCACCGATACCACCATAGTTGACGGCATCGTCGGCATCGAAATCAAAGAAAGGGAACTGCAGGATAGCCGCCGGGAACGCAATCTCGTTGTTGACAGGACTGTAATAGGCGTTCACCGTAGGGGGCGTCATGCTCCATTCGGTCTTATCGACGGGCTTGCCAAGGCGGTTGATCATGTAGTTGTACCGCCACTTACTGACTGATTTTACGTTACCGTAGAAGTCATTGCGGACGATCGTTACGCCGTCGTAATTCTTCCATTTATCGGGGTAGCCAATTTTACGCTTAAATGACGTCAGCTTATTCAATGCCCGTTTCTTGGTCTCCTCACTCATCCAGTCGAGGTTTTTGATATGCTCTTTGTACGACGCTTCCAGGTTATCGACCAGCGTTAGCATGCGCTGCTTGGCCTCTGGCTTAAAGTAAGTTTGCACATACAGTTGACCTAGCAAATCACCCAGTGATCCATCGATCAGACCACTGATGCGTTCCCAGCGGGGCGTCTGTACTTTTTGTCCAGTCAGAACGCGCGAGAACGCAAAATTCTGCTTGACGAACGCGTCACTCAGATAAGGCGCGCCATCTTTGATAATATTCCAACGCATGTATGTGCGTAGGTCTTCGATGGGTGTAGCCGTAACGAGACTGTCGAGCGACTTGTAGAAAGTCGGACTTTGCACCAGCACTGTGTCTTGATTGCGCACACCAAATTTTACCAGTTGATCGGCCCAGTTGACACCGGGTGTCTGCTGACTGAAACTGGCAACAGTTAGCTTGTTGTACGTCTTGTACGGATCGCGCATCTCCACCCGCGACATCTGGGCTTTTGCCAGTGCCGTTTCCAGCCGCATAATTACGTCAGCGTCCTGCGATGCCTGCGTGGGTTCTTCACCGATCAGCGCAAACATCTTCGTCACGTTGTCCCGATAAGCATCCCGTATCTTCTGACTACGACCATCGTTTTTCAAGTAGTAGTCGCGGTCAGGAAGTGACGTTCCCCCCTGCCCGAACGAAGGCAGGTATTTGGCAACGTTTTTACGATCCTGCGTGATACCAAAGTTGAACAGCATTCCGTTGCCCTGGGCCCGTTGGTAAGCCAGTTCATCGAAGAATACCGTTTTGTTATTGACCTTTTCAATGCGGGCCAAGTCGACTTTGATGGGCTCGAAACCGCGCTGATCGATCGCAGCGGTATCCATGCCACTACTGTAAAAGTCGCCGACCATCTGGTACAGCCGGCCTTTCGTAGTTGATTTGGAGGCATCGTCTAACAACGTTTTCATGGCGCCTACGCTTTTGTCGCGCAGTTCGTTGAAACTACCCCATGATGTTTTCGACGCTGGAATCTCGTTTTTCTTCAGCCAGTTACCGTTGGCATACAGGTAGAAGTTGTCGCCCGGTTTGACCGACATATCCATATTCTGGGGGTCAATAAACTTCCGGGTAGCAATTGGGGCTGCGGGTAGGGGCTTTTTAACCGGTGGCACCAGGATATGGGCCATTGCACCTGTAGCCTGCAGGGCAAGCGCCACAAACGCCAGTTTGGTTAGTTGCTGATTCATGAAGTACACGTGAACTTTTGTTGAGTGTAAAGGGTCAAATTTACAGTTTATTTACTTCTTCTATACGCAAAAAAGCACAGCCGACAGACTGCGCTTTTTCACTATGACCAAATTTTTCGGTAGTTATCGACCGGCTACCGACGTTTTGTAATCCCGGGCATACGTACCGTCCTTGTACTGATCGAACGGTTCCTTCTGGTGGTTGTTACCGCCGAAATACGTAATGATCTGATGGAACAACTGCGGCTTCAGATAACCAGGAATAGGCTGAATCAGGTTGAATTTCTCGTCCATAAACACCGTCGTAGGGTAGCTCATCTGATTTTTGAGCAGAGCTGCAGCCAGTTCGTGTACCCCCCGACTTCCTCCGCTTATGTATTTGAACGTCTGCTTACCCAGTGTCACGTCTGCCGTCTGCTCCGCATTGAAGCGAACGGGGTAGTAATTGGCGTTGACATAGTCGACTATGGCCGGTTTCGAGAAGGTTTCCCGGTCCATCACTTTGCACCAGCCACACCAGTCGGTGTACACATCGATCACGAATTTGCGCGGTTGCTTCTGCGTGAGGGCATACGCTTCCTGAATCGTCAGCCACTTTATGTGTTTGGGTTCGGATTTGACAGCAGTTAATTCAGAAGCAGGCGCAGAAAGCCGAAACGCACAGAGCGCAAACAGCACCAATGTAGCAGCGAGCAGCAGAAAACGATTCATAGTCGGATAGGCGTTAATTGAATGAGAAGTATCCGTTTGTGTAACGTTCAACAGACCGTAAAATTAGCGACTACTCAATTTTTGACCGCTCGTAGAACGTCCCGTTTGTGGCGCGGGCCGGAGTGCTTTTCTACGATTAAACCAGCCGTCCGCATCGCCCGCTGAACAATGCTTTTGGAACAGTACGTTGTCAGTAATCCACCGGGCAACAAGAACCCCGCCAGTTTTGAAAACATGTTAGCTTCCCAAAGCTCCGGTTGTGAGGTCGGGGAAAAGGCGTCGAAATAGATGAGCTGAAATTGTTGCTCTGTATCAAATTCCTGCAGACTCACCTGCCGTTTTTCCAGTGTGAAGAACGGTGTAATAGCCACCGCTTCATTCCAGGGAACTTCGTGCAGCGCAGCCAGTTGTGTTGTATCCAGCAGTTGATCGTAGTTCAACCGGCGGGCTTCTACCAACGGAACCGGCTCCGTGTCGATGCTTACATAGTGAACAGAGCGTTGGAGTCGCTCGGCCTCGCGAAGGGTCAAGAGGGCATTCAGGCCAGAACCAAATCCCATCTCGAACAGCTTGATCGGTTCAACAGCAAATCGATCGAAAGCCGGCAATAAGCCGAGTTCGATGTATACCCGCTGCGACTCCTGCCAAGCTCCGTAAACAGAATGGTAACTTTTTTCTAAATCGCCGTTCACCAGCGTGTGTGACCCGTCGGCCGTCATGATCACCCGAATTGCAGTATTCATACCATTACTTTTTCGGCTACTTTTGCACTATACAACCTTACAGACGTATCTATGATTCAACGCGTTCAAAGCATATTTTTAGTACTCATTAC
>JAKONH010000440.1 GCA_022702045.1 Spirosomataceae bacterium | reverse complement strand
TGGCCGAAATCTCCAAAAAGTACAACTCCCGTTAAACAAAGATAGCCGACCCTCCCCTTATAACCAAGCATTTAGGTGAAAAACCGTGGAAACGGCTCCACAACAGTGGTGAATTTCGTGACGCATTTTCTACAAAAAAAGGTGCCGTTTTTTTTATTATGACCTGATTCCACGTACTTTATGGCGAACTTACCGGCTAACTCAAGCAAACCTGTGGAGGACAGAGATCGAGAGAAAATATACTCAAAACGTGTACGGGCGGGTAAACGAACGTATTTTTTCGACGTGAAAGCCACGCGCTCGAACGACTATTACCTGACCATTACCGAAAGCCGGCGGCAAGGGCAGGGCGAAAGCTACACCTACGAAAAGCAGAAGTTGTTTTTGTACAAAGAGGACTTCGATAAATTTCTAGAAGCACTGCAGGAAACACTCTGCCATGTCAAGACAGAACTAATGCCTGACGTCGACTTTTCGCAGTTCGTTCAACGCGACCGCGATCAGCTAGATGACCTGAGTACAGAGCTGAAGTGGGACTAACGCTGTCTCTAATCCCGTCAGCGGTACAACTCTTTTCATTGCTTAGCCTTCGTCATACACCGAAGGCTTTTTTTACGGTCTGCTGTTGCGGTGGTCCGTTGACGAAACCGTAATTTTGTGAAAAACCTGTAGAGACGCAATCCATTGCGTCTCAGCGTGCGTCAACCAATGCCATCCAGTGGGTGGTAACATCCGGTTGGTAATACCATCCGGCGGTGAGACGCGAGGGGTCGCGTCTCTACAAATTCAACCAAACATGGGCCTACAATGTGGAATCGTGGGTTTGCCGAACGTAGGCAAATCGACGCTGTTTAATGCAATTTCGAGCGGGAAGGCCGAAGCGGCCAACTATCCGTTCTGTACGATAGAACCAAACGTGGGTGTCGTAACGGTACCCGACGAACGACTCGATACGCTGGAAGGGCTGGTAAAACCCCAGAAAGTGGTACCGACGATCATTGAGTTTGTCGACATTGCCGGACTGGTGAAAGGCGCCAGTCAGGGAGCCGGGCTGGGCAATAAATTCCTGGCTAACATCCGCGAAGTAGACGCTATCGTGCACGTCATTCGCTGCTTCGAAGACGATAATATCGTACACGTCGAGGGGAAAGTCAATCCAGTATCGGACAAAGAAATCATTGACGCCGAGCTACAGCTGAAAGATCTGGAGTCGGTCGACAAGAAGATTCAGCGGATTGGCAAGGCGGCTCAGGTAGGTGATGCCAAAGCAAAAGCCGAACTGGAAATTCTGAAACAGTACAAGACGGCCCTCGAAGCCGGCAAAAGCGCGCGTACTGTCAACCTAACGCCCGACGAGCGTGAAGCCGCTATCGGGGATGTTGCGCTGCTTACGATTAAACCAGTCATTTACGTCGCTAACGTCGACGAGGGGTCGCTACCCAACGGCAACGCGTATTCGGATGCGCTGCAGGAAGCGGTGAAAGACGAAGGCGCCGAAGTTATCGTTATCAGCGCGGGTATCGAGTCGCAGATTGCGGAGATGGAAGATCCTGAAGAGCGCGAACTGTTCCTGGGTGAGTACAGCCTGACCGAATCAGGACTGAGCAAGCTGATCAAGGCGTCGTACAAGCTGCTGGGTCTGATTACGTACTTCACGGCAGGTGTCAAAGAAGTCCGCGCCTGGACAATTCACCGGGGCTGGAAAGCGCCACAGGCCGCCGGCGTTATTCACTCCGATTTCGAGAAGAAATTTATCCGGGCACAGGTGATGAAACTTCCCGACTTCGAGCAGTTCAAAACCGAAGCGGGTGTTCGCGAAGCCGGCAAGCTATCTGTCGAAGGAAAAGAATACGTCGTTCAGGATGGCGATATCATGGAATTCCTGCACAGCGCGTAAATCTGTTTTTAGTTTACGGTATCCATCGCGAACGTGTAGCCTGGACGTCCACGTCCGGGTGGGCGCACCAGCGACCGAAAAGCTGCCGCCATGAGCAAGTTGACCTGACCCACCCGAACGTGGACGTCCAGGCTACACAAAAAAACGGCCCCGCCTGATTATAAGACGGGGCCGTTTTTCGTTCTTATTCAATCGTCTTGACGTTGTCGCGGGGGTGACGATCGATGAGCAGGTTCAGCGGGTCGATACCGGCTCGGTCGGGCTTTTGATCGACACGTACCGTAAGCTGCTGCTTCGGCTTCGTGATGTGGTATCGTTGATAGTAGAGCAGTTTTTCAGTAGAACTTCCTTTCGCTTTCGGTGCGTAGACGCCCACCCACATCCACTCGTTGAGCGGGCGGGCCGATTCGTTCCCCAGGCTATCAGCCCGTACTTTCTCTGCCGAGATAGTCATGGTCACGTCGTACTGTTTACCGACCGGCTTAGCGGTGACACGATCGGTTTTGAGTTCGTAGAGCGTAATGGCGTTGACCCAGTCGTCGATCAGGCCACGGAGGCTGTCAGGCGTAACGGCGCGGATTTCGGCGGTCAGGTCGGCAGCAGTCGGATAGATGCCTGTCTGAGCTACCCGCGCTACGTTCCACTTATCGCGGTAGGCCCGCAGTGCCTGATTTAGTTTGGTCTCACCAATCTGATCCTGCAACGCGTAGAGTACGTGAGCACCTTTGTTATAGTGGATGTACGACTGATGCTCGGTTTGGCTGAGCGGCTGCTCCTTTTTGCTTTCGCCACGCCGACCGCTGAGGTAGTAGTCCAGTTCGTAGCCCAGAAACTCCTGCATCCGCTCTTTCGGATATTGATGCTTCATCACCATCAGCGCGCTGTATTCGGCCAGCGATTCCGACAGCATAGCCCCGCCCTTCACGTCGGCCTCCGTTACCTGATGCCCCCACCATTGGTGCGCCGTTTCGTGGGCCGTTACGAAAAACGGCATGTCAATGTCCTTAGCATCGTCGATGTTGGCGACAAAGCCCATGTCTTCACCAAATGGAATCGTATTCGCGAAGGATTGTGCATAACCTCGGTATCGGGGGAACTCCATAATGCGTAGCTGCCGGTGCTGATACGGGCCGTACTGTTGCTGATAGTAGTCGAGCGACGCCCGCATCGCCTTCATCATTCGATCGAGGTTACGCGTGTGGCCGGGGTGATGGTAAATCTCCAGATTGACGCCCTTGTAGTTCTCTTTCTTCACAATGTACCTTGCCGACACAACCGAATAGAAATTGGCCATTGGCGCGTCCATCTGATAGCTGAAGAACCGGCGCGGTTTACCATCAGTCCCTTTACCCAACCACTCCTTTTTCAGATAGCCCGGTGCGATCGCTACCTGATCGGGTGTGGTGCCAATTGTCATGGCAAAGCGAACCTCATCGGCATCGTCGCCCATGACGCTTTGCTTCAAGCCAACGGGGTCGTTCTGCGCGCGCATCCGCTCTTTGGGTTTTAAGCCGTTGTCTTTTCGCTTATCATCGGCATCCAGTTCGTAACCCTCGTCATACCCGATACCGGGAAAATACTGATTTGTAAAAAACGTCCCGTTCTGAACAATATCGACGTTCTCCCGACCATTTTTGAACCCACTGGTGTGGTAAAGCAGATCAAAATTCAGCTCCAGGCTATCGCCGGGTTGTAGCGGTTGTTCGAGCTGGTAGATGTGGTAATCGAAGTCGTGGACGTAGCGATCGTCGAAACGGCCCGGTCGCGACAGACTCAGTTGCTTCACCTGCATTTCGTCGGTAGGCTGCGTTTGCAGGTGAATCTGCCGAATCGGCTGCGTCGTCTTGTTTTTGAGGATATAGCGCCCTTTCGCCGTAAAGTCACGCACGTCGGGGAACAGCTCCACATTGACATTGATATCAGTGATACGGGGCTGTGGCAGTGCGGCAAACTTCTTCAGCGTCGTCTCGTAACGTGCCTGCTCGGCCTCGTTTTTCTTGCTGTTCTGGTACTCGTGCAACACATTGGTGTTGTAGTAGATATACGATCCACTTGACACGAAGACGATCAGCATGGCCAGCACGACCGTCAGCAGGGGGCGGGTTAACTGATGCCGGCCAATACGCAGTCGCAGCTTCAACAACTCTTCCGAACCACGTACCGACAGCACCACTGCCCCGGCGAACAGCAGTACGCCAAACGCGGCCCAGTAGACGGTCGACCAGGAGAACGGCGTGACGTTGTGTCCAAAGCCATTCATGTCGGAATACTGCCCCAGACTGGCATCGTCGAATAATAATAACCGGTGTTCGATACCCAGATAGGTCATAAAGCCCAGCACAACGAAAAACAGGATAACGATGGCGTGCCCGGCAAATTTGTTGTTGACCAGTACGTGCACAAAAAAGCCCAGCAGCATAAAAATCAGCAGATTGAGCAAGGTTCCGACGTAGAGTTCGGTAGCATATACTGACCATTCGATCAGCGATACCCCCCCTTTAATAACCTGCATCAACGACCCCAAACCAATGGCAACGGTCAGCGTCAGAAAAAAGGCCAGGCCCAGCCCCAAGTACTTGCTCAGCAGCGATACCCAGTTGGGTACAGGCAGCGCGTCGCTGATCTGGCTGATGCGCACGTCACGCTCTTTCCAGATCAGATCGCCGACATAGAGAACCATTAGGATGAACGTGAACAGGCCGGTGAAAATGCCCATCTTACCCAGCATCACGTACGTCGTGGGCAGCGTCCGCGACCCGTACCACGTTCCCGCATCATCGAAGGCCCGGAACAGAAACATGCAAAGTCCGCCAATACTCAGTGCCAGAAACGGCAGATCGTTGAGGACGACTTTCGCGTAGAACTGGGTCTGGTAGCGAAGACTCGCCAGCCACGACAGCGTACCAAACTGACGGCTGACACGCGGCAACGGCCGACGGAGTGCGGCCGCACTGAGCACCGTCTGCTTATCGGCCTTCCGGCTTCCCGATGGTCCGGCTGAATGTTCGTAGGAGAAGAAGTAGTAAGTAACGACCATTACCAGTAGCGCGACACCCAGCCAGATCAGCCGGTTGTAGAGCAGCGTGTCGGTCAGTGTAATCAGTTGATTGTTCTGTTGCGTGATCGACCAATATTGCGTCGTGTATGCCAGCGCCCGCACACCAAAGATATCGAACAGAGCAGCCATCTCCCGCCGGTCGATCTGCGCCATCAGCGTTCCCGACAGCAGGTATACCATAAGTAAGACCATACCCTGGGTAAAGACCACCAGCATCTTCCGGCTCAGGGCTCCGGCAGCGAAAAAAATACTCCCAGTGATAACGGCATTTGGCACGATCAGCATCAGGTACGGGTACCAGTACGTAGCGGTCCGAAACGGTAGCAGCCGGTCGGCATCGCGCCAGGGCATCCATTCGCCAATCATCAGTCCCAGCGGAATAGCCGTCAGCGTCAGCAGCAGAATTATCATAGCGCCTAAGTAGCGGCCCGTCAGGTACTCCCACCGCCGGATAGGTTTTGTAAAAAACAACGAGTCGGTGCGGTGTTCGAAGTCGCGGACGACAGCCACCCCCATGATGGCCGACGTTATCAATACGCCGACTATCAGGTATAGAAACAAACTGAGCGTGGCGATAGTACGCGTTCCGTTTTGCTTGATAGCCCCGCCGGACAACCCCTCGACCACGTCGGTGGTAACAGCGCAGAAACTCAAGAGTAGCAGGATCGCGAAATACAAATAGGTAGCCGGTCGGTTCCGCCGGTAGCGAAACTCGAAACGAAAAATCGATAACCAATTCATGGCGAAGGAAGCTTAATGGGTGGGGATAGGAACGGTACGCTGAGCGTGATACCGGTTTTCGGCATCGGTGATTTCGGTGAAGTACACTTCCTCCAGACCAGCCTCGACCCGAACGAAACCAGGGGCCGGCTGCGATGTCGCATACACATACACCATCGGCTGACCAGCGACCATCCGGTCATTGATAACGGCATACATACGCTGCATCAGATCGAGATCGCCGGGGGCTACGCTCTTTTTCCAAATCACACCCTGTACCATCTGCACGGCGTCGAGTGGATGACCCGCCAGCAGTAATTCGCCTTTATTGATGATTGCCATCTGCGCACACAGTTCCTGCACGTCTTCCACAATGTGCGTCGACAGAATAACGATGGCTTCCTGCCCCAGCCCGGCCAGCAGATTTAGAAACCGGTTGCGCTCGGCGGGGTCAAGACCAGCCGTTGGTTCATCGACGATAATTAGCTTAGGATTACCCAGCAGCGCCTGCGCAATACCGAATCGCTGCCGCATTCCCCCCGAATAGCCACTCAGGTTTTTCTTGCGGGCTTCCCACAGATTGACCCGCTGTAACAGCGTTTCAACCGTTTCTTTTCGCTCTTTACTGTTGTGAATACCTTTCAACACGGCCAGATGATCGAGCAGTGTAACGGCGTCGATACGCGGGTAAACACCGAAGTCCTGCGGCAGATAGCCCAATATTTTGCGGAGTTCGTCGGGCTGGGTCAGGACATCAATGTCCTGCCCATTGACGTCCTGCAAAACAATGCGCCCCTGATCGGGTAGTTGCAAAGTCGAAATGGTGCGCATCAGCGATGATTTACCAGCTCCATTGGGACCCAGCAGACCAAACAGGCCCGGCTCAATAGTCAGCGAGATCCCATTGAGCGCCTTGACACCGTTGTCGTAGGTTTTGGTCAGACCGTCGATCTGTAGCTTCATAGCAGAAGGAAATAATTTGTGGAAAAACAAGTGTGGTGGATGGACAGCAGCGAAAAGCCGATACGAAACAACGGATACCATCTCGCTGCAAAAATTTATTTCGACCAATGCCCGGATTCTGTCGACCAATACGGGCATCGGTTTCGACTAATCCGTGGGCGTATGGGCTCCACCTTCACAGCCGTTGTCGATGCGAAACTGCTTTGTGGCACGGCTGGCCAATAGGATGGCGGGCAGGCTGATAACGGTGAAATACAGGAGCGGTAACCCGAGTATAGCGGGCAGAGCTGCCAATAAGATAGCCAGACCGTACCGAATCCAGACGGATTTACTGATGATGAATGAGCCGATTTTGATGTTCATGATTAAGGGAGATTTTGGTAGAGACCGGTGCGCCGGTGAGACGATCCTTCTCGTCTCACCGGCGGATGGTATTCTCACCGAATGGGTATTGCTGGACGATCATTGCTGACGCGTGCTGAGTGAGACGCAACGGATTGTCGCACCGGCGCACCGGTCTCTACGCTGCCCGCTCGTTGGTAATTTCGTTGCGGATACCGCGTATCAGTGCGGGAATGGCAAGGGCGTAAATCGGCAAGAACGGTAGCAACGTCATGTGCTTACCAGCTTCCAGCAGCGCGACCTTTACCCCGATCAGAATACCAGTCAGGAAGGAAATGAGGAAAAGCTTCAGCAGTGCCCGATGATTCAGCACGGCACTACCTGGTTTGATTTTCATGATGTTATCGTTTAGGGAGGTTGAATAGCTTCCCAAATTATGCGATAACACCGGCTAGTCAAAACTTATTTGGACCAATGCGGTCCGGCACTACACAAACGGTTTTTTGGCGACGACGAACCAGCATCAACCTGATGCATTAGCGACGAGTGCCATTCGTACGCTGCACTGACCAGATGAGATCAGTGCGCCACAACGCACTCCAGAATACGATGTCCCGGCAAATCAATGGGTAGCTGCCGAACCACCCGAATACTCCCTTTTCGAATAAAATCTTCAACCTGGTAGCGGTTACTTTCGTCGATGACGTAAAAGTGCGACGTCGCATAGTGCGCCAGACTATGTTCGGGCAGGATATCGTTGATTTTGTATTTGTCGCGCACGGCTTCAAGAATCTTGTACTCGACCGTCGCGTTCAGGATGTTGTCTTTGTCGTTTGCTG
Organism: Spirosomataceae bacterium; assembly: GCA_022702045.1. Lineage (GTDB taxonomy): Bacteria > Bacteroidota > Bacteroidia > Cytophagales > Spirosomataceae > Spirosoma. The sequence continues at coordinate 6,763 of JAKONH010000440.1, read as the reverse complement.
TCGTCCAGTCCAGCAGATAGTGCGCGTTCACACCTTTGTCCTGAAACCAGATGGGCAGAAAATAATGGGCCGATTCGAACAGCACTGGATAACGACTGTCTAACTGGGGCATATAACGCATAATGCCGTCGGTAAACGGAATGCCCCCCTTCTTATTCTGGTAAAACAGAAAGCCGATCAGTAGCAACGCATACACCGGTATGGCCCGACGCACCCAAACCGAATCGAACACCCGAACCGACCAACGCCCGCTCAGCGCGTACCAGGCATACAGCAGTTGGTAGATCAATAGTAAGTGGCTTGGCCACAGATACCGACTTAGAAAAACCGACGTGTGGACCAGCGACACAACAACGGCCAAAGCAAGCACCCCGATATAGATCCAGCCACTGAGCAGATAAAAGCCAAACGCCGGATCGTGTTTCAGAGTCGAGAACGGTTTCCGTAATCGGGGGACAGCGATGTAAGCAAACAAACCGACAACCAGCACAAACCGCAGTATCGTTAGCACCAGCATACCCGGCTTCATCTCCAGGTTCGACGACAGGGAAGGCACCAGTTCACCAGCTATTCGGAAAAAGGACGTAACGGTTGGCAGTGGTATCCAGGAATGCGGCTTGCCAGCCTGCGTCTGAATAGCAAATTCAGGGTACCAGCTTACCAGCCAGCTCACAGCAACGAGTCCATGGGTAACCAGCACCGGCAGATACACCCGTCGTCCCGACCAAAGCCACAGTACGGCGAAGAATGCGCCAGATGCTGCGAAGTAAAATAGACCGAAATTATGCGTAAACACCAGCAGCAACCCCAGCCCGTAGTGCGCCAGCAGCCAGCCGGTCTTTGACGGTGTAACGATAAGCCGCTGCAAGGTAACGAAGTATCCGAAACCGATGAGCAGGAAAATGGCGTATGCCCGAATCTGCGTTGCCAGTGTAACGTTCAGATACGTCAGACTTACGATACCGGTAATCAACACAAAATTGGCAACGGGCGTACCGATCAGTGTGGTGACGTACCGGTAAAACAACGCGATCGTACTGGCAAACAACAGCACCGACACCGCCCGCAGAAAAATCGGGTTCAGGCTGATACCGTGTCCAATAAGCCAGTACAGATTCGGAAAAAGGGGCGGATTGGCATCCATCCCACTCACTATGGCGTCGTTCATATGCGTCAGTGACGCGTCGGAAACCAACAGGTAGCTCAGTACTTCGTCGAGCCAAAGCCATTGCTCCTTGTAAAACAGGGATGGCACTAGACCACCAATCAATATGACAAACAAGGTAACACTTAACAGCTTCGTCAATTTTTCAGGTTGTAGCATGGCAACAGGCGACACTTCCCTGACAGGCGTGACGTAGGCGCATACATCCTTGGTTGGGATATATGTACAGAAACTGTCGATTTATCTGTGGTTAGTTAACCGGGCGTTTGTAATGCGCCAGAAAACAGCATGTATACGACCGTCGTGCCAGGTGGCAGGAGAATATTGGTTTGGGGTATCAGTCATACTGGCTGGAATCACGGCGCACCAGCCAGGTAAGTGTGTGGATACTCCTACGTAGTTTTGCTACTCGTAGACAATCAAAAGTACGGCCGCCCTACCGGAGAGATAAGAACTATTTTATTATTCTATTTAGCAGGTATTTTTAGTGTATTATTAGATAACAGTGTATCCACAAAGAAAAGAGGTCTTTTTGAGCTACGCTACTGACTTACAAGTGCTTTGCTTTCCCAACCCGTCAGTGATCCGTACTCATTTGCGTTTGTTGACGCCCAGTCGCTGATAGGCTATTAATTGGTCGGCGCGGGCGGCCGGGGGGCGGTGATAGACGAAGACTTCGTAGTCGTTTTCGGTGCTCGAAAAATCGCCTTCGATCAGTGCTTCGTTGACCGTCGGGGGCGTTTGATTCGTAAGTAGTGCGTAATCGTAGTTGTACACACCCTGCTTGAGCAATATAGCCGCCCGGTACGTACCCGTAGCGGGATCAAAGGTCATACGGTTGCGGTCGTTACGCTGCCAGAAATTGAACGCGCCATTGACATACACATCGCCCGGCAGTTGCGGGGCGCGTAACGTAAACACCGTTTCGACGTAGTCGGCACTGATGTCGCCATTACCCGTTTCGCGGTGGTCGATCACAAACAGGCCGTTGAAATCGTCGCTTTGAATGTACGGCCCCTGACTACGGGGCTGCTCGACCTGCACGTAGGCGATGTTGCGATCGGCCGGGCGCTCGATGCGGTCGATGTAGTTGGCGCGGGATAGAATGGTACGTGTATCGAAGAAGCGGTATTCGTTGCCGCCCGGCATAGTATTGCTCAAGTCAGCGACATTGTACTGCAATGTCTGATCGAATGCCTGCACATTGGTCGGCTTCAGGCCCCGAATTTCCCGGTCGTCGCGATAGTTCTGCCGGATTACGACCTTGAAATCGTCCTGTGGCGAGATCACCTGATACCCTTTGTAGCTGATCGCCAGATCAATCTGCTGATCGCTAAACTGTCGCGCCGGGTCAACAGAAAAGCGGACGGCAGCACTAACACCAATACGGTTCTGATACGTCGAGAACCGGCGCGTCAGGATGATGTTGGTCCGGTTTCGTTCGTCATAGACCACCAGCAAATAATTGCCCGGCAGCTTCACCCGGGGTACCTGAAAGCGGTAGTGGTAATACTGAACCTTGGTGTTGATCGACACCTGATAATCCGTAATCGGGGTATCGTTGTATTCGTAGGTAAACTCAATATCGTTCAGCACTGATCGCTGCCAGTCGGCATTGCAGTGGATAAGTCGGGCGCGAAACGAACGGTAGTCAGCTGTTAGGTCATCAAACTCAAGTTGCAGCACCGTCGGTTCGTCCAGCGAGACGACGGGCGGATTAAGGGTAAGTGCGGGTGGTTCGGCATTCTGATTAGCAGGGTTCGCAGTGACTAATGGAAACAGCAGTGCCGTTTGCACATTGGGGTCATAGATATGATCGATCGTGGGAAGCGCTGGTGTCTGGGCAAGGCTGCCTGTATACGCACCAACAACTAGCCAACCGATGAACAGAAAATGGAGAAATCGCATAGATAGCCTTTGACAATCTAACGTTACGAATAAAACCCGCATTGCTATCTCTGTTAACTTTCAGAACAGCTGACGAGTTGATGAATCAGGTCAACTTTCCGCCCATTTCGCGTTTATAGCCTTATGATTCCCTACGAGCCCAAGCAGTGGTTTAACCTCTTTACCTTCAAACGCAGCGACACCGCCCGTAAACTGGCGCCGTATATTCTGGCTTTCGGCGGGTATGCACTAGCAATCGTACTGCTCGAAAAATACGTGCTTCACCTGAGCGATGAGTCGGTTCTGCGTAATGTCACCTTGCTACATACACTGCTCGGCTTTGTCATTTCGATGCTGCTGGTCTTTCGTACCAATACCGCCTACGACCGGTGGTGGGAAGGTCGGCGGCTGTGGGGCTCGCTTGTCAATAACAGCCGGAATCTGGGACTGAAACTGCATCAGATGCTGCCTCTTTCGGAGGTACAGGTCCGGCAATTTTACCAGGCAGCCATTCCCAACTTTGCCGTTGTGCTCCGAAACCACCTGCGCGATCATGTACGCCCGGTTGATTTTATCGACACAGCTCTGTTACAGTTCAGCGACCTGCGCGCCGATGAGCACCTTCCGAATCAACTGGCGTCGGCTATGTTCGGACAGGCGTTTGCACTGGAACAGCGGGGTGTGCTGCGACCGGAGCATCTGCTGGTGCTGAACCTCGAGCTACAGTCGTTTATGGATATCTGCGGAGCCTGTGAGCGCATCAAGAAAACGCCGATTCCGTACTCCTACAGTTCGTTCATCAAAAAATTCATTGTCAGCTACTGTCTGACGCTACCTATTGGCTTCACCTTTAGCCTGCATTATCTTGTTGTGCCGTTCACCATGTTTGTGTTCTATGTACTGGCGAGTCTGGAAATTCTGGCTGAAGAAGTCGAGAATCCGTTCGGTACCGACGAAAACGACCTGCCCCTCGATTCTATCTGTCAGACGATTTACAAAACGGTGCATCAGGGTTTTGAGCATCCCGCTCCGACGGTCCTGACAAGCAAGGCATAGCGACATATACAGAAACCTGGTTGCATTACGCCGTGAAATAGACTGGCAGCTTCTACTTTTGGCCTACCATTCGTTCCCCTGGGTTCATGCGTTTTTATTTTTTCGTCGCTGCATTGCTGACCATCTATCAGGCTGTCGACGCATAACGGACCAATCCGTACGGCCTTTCTATCATCAACGACATTCCTACGCTCCTCCGCACGGTTGAGTTAGACAGCAATAAGGCGTTTGTCAAGGTCAGCGATTACGTGCCAACCATTGCCCTCGACATCAAGTACGCGACGACGCAGCATGTGTTTTACACCCAATTGTACAAACAGCCACGCGCCTACGTGCGGCTCCCCGTTGCCAAAGCGCTGGCAGCTGTACAGATGGATCTGGCCAATAAGGGCGCCGGGCTGAACGTGTATGATGCGTACCGGCCCTACTCGGTTACCTGTCAGATGTTTGAGCTGTTGCCCGACACCATTTACATGGGCTTACCCCAGCAGGGAAGCCGCCACAACCGAGGTATCGCGCTGGACCTGACGCTCATTGACCTGAAAACGGCGAACGAACTGCTCGACCTTTCGTTTGACGAGATCGCTAAAACGCTCTATCGACCGGCTACAAAACAACGTAGCCGCAGGCGCTAACCCACGGCTACATAGCTGTTCTTCAGAAGAAACTGGCCTGACACATACGGTTACGCCAGTTTCTTCTCCCATTCTTCGGCATCGAGCATGGCGGTTTCCCATTCATCCTGCAACTGACCGATCTGCGCTTTCACCCGACTATACTCATCATTTTTTGCCTGCATCAGCTTATCGTCGCCGTAGGTAGCGGGATCAGCCAATTCGACTTCAAGTCGTTTTTTGCGTTCCTCCAGCTGACCTATTTTCGTTTCCGATTCTTCGGCCTGCTGATTCAGCTTTCTCAGTATCTTCTGCCATTCCCGGCGCTCATCATCGGAACCGTTTTTCTTACCGTCGGCGTCTCCGTTTGTGGGTGCAGGCTTCGGCGGAACGGGTGGTGCTTCAGCTTTACCCGCTTTACGTTCTTCCATCCACCATTCGTACTCGTCGTACGTACCGTGGTATTCCTTGATCTGCTCGTCTTCGATATACCAGATTTTATTGGCGATCTGCGACACGAAGTACCGGTCGTGCGAGACGACGACATACGTGCCTTCGTACTGCTCCAGCGCCTGAATCAGGATATTCACCGATTGCATGTCCAAGTGGTTAGTCGGCTCGTCAAGCAGCAGGAAGTTAGCTTGTGAAAGAAGCACCTTTGCCAGCGCTACCCGCGACTTCTCGCCCCCGGACAGAACTTTGATTTTCTTGAAGACTTCGTCGTTGGAGAACAGGAAGCAACCCAGAACGCCCCGAAGTTCGCCTTCGCTCTTGGTCGGGTTGGCGTGTTTCAACTCGTCAAGCAGCGTGTCCTCCACGCTTAGCGATTCGAGCTGGTGCTGTGCGTAGAAGCTGAATGACACGTTGTGACCCAGCTGCCGGTTCCCTTCGTTGACGGGCTCCGAACCCGAAATAATCCGCAGCAGCGTCGACTTACCACGACCGTTGGCACCGATCAGCGCGACTTTATCACCCCGCTCAAGCCGAATGTCTGCTCTCGTCAGAATCTTTTTCGGCCCGTAGGCTTTCGAAACATCATCCAGGTGCAGGATATGACGGCCCGGCTGGGTAGAGAACTGGAATTTGAAGTTTACCCGTGCCGACTCATCGATCACGTCATCGACACGTTCCATGCGCGCCAGTTGCTTCACGCGGCTTTGGGCCTGCTTGGCTTTTGTTGCCTGGGCTTTGAAGCGTTCGATAAAGCGTTCGGTCTGCCGGATTTTAGCCTGCTGATTCTCGTAAGCGCCTTTCTGAATTTCGTTACGCAGCGCCTTTTCTTCCAGATAGAACGAATAATTACCCGCGTAGTAGTTCAGCTTGGCATTCGCCACTTCAACCGTTACGTCGATGACGTTATCGAGAAATTCGCGGTCGTGCGAGACAACGATTACGGCACCTTCGTAAGTCTGAATGTATTTTTCTACCCACTGAATCGAGGGCAGATCAAGGTGGTTGGTCGGCTCATCGAGCATGAGCAGCGACGGCTTTTGCAGCAGCAGTTTCGCTAGCATCACACGCATCCGCCAGCCTCCCGAAAACTGCCGGAGCGGCTTTTGCAAATCCTCGGTCGAGAAGCCGAGCCCCTCCATGATTTCCTCCGCCTTCGACTGTACCGAGTAGCCATCTAGGGCTTCGAACTCCTCCTGTAACTTACCGAGCTTGTCGACCAGTTCGTCTTTATAATCAGTCTCCATTTCATGGAGCACATCATCGATCTGCTTCTGAAGCTTGTTCTGCCGCTCAAACGCCTGCATTGCCACCGACAGGATCGATTCTTCGGTCTGGTACGACAGCAAATCCTGGTTGAGGAAGCCCAGCGTCACGTCGCCCGCTTTAGAGATAGTACCGCCGTCATACTGATATTCACCGTTAAGAATTCGCAGCAGCGTCGATTTGCCGGTTCCGTTTAGGCCAATAAGGCCAATTTTCTGGCCGGGCTTTATATGCAGCGACGCATTTTCGTAGAGCGCCCGACTGCCAAGGAAGTACGAGAGGTTGGTAATGGAAATCATAGCACAAAGTTACCAGAAAGTAAACC
>JAKONH010000439.1 GCA_022702045.1 Spirosomataceae bacterium | reverse complement strand
GCGGAAACAACTCTACGGTGCGGCTTCGCTACTGCTGACGGCTGTTTACCTGATCTATATCGGCTTTCTGAGCGGTATACCGTTTCAGGCCCTGACAACGTACGCTGCCATCGTGCTGATCGTACTGTGCTGTGTCGGGCAGGCGGGTATCCATCTGTATGTGTACCATCGGTTGCGCAGTATCGACATCGCGGCCCCGGCGACAGAACACCTACAGCAGTGGGAGACCTACTACAGATTCCGCAAGCAGCTGATCCGAATCAACTTACCCATCTATTACATACTCCTTAACGGAGCGTTCGGCCTGTATGCTATTGAAATACTTGGACTGCTGCCACCCATGACACAGGTCACCATGGTGGTGCTGTATGTGGCCTGGATGTTGTTTGCGTGGTTTGTCCTGGGAAAGCGAAGTTTACGCCGGGAGGATGAACGGCTGACCGGGATTATGGACCGCCTGCGGGAGCAGCAAACGCAGCTCGGTAGGCACTAACCGTTTATCCCGGAAACGACCCGCAGACAACAGCTGAATGGAAGCAACGCGCAGAAGGTTGTAGCTTGCGGTTTATTTCGCTCACTTCTTCGCACGTCATGATGCATCTTCCTTCTGCATGGCTGGTGTCGGGACTGCTGCTGACGCAGCTGGCGCTGGCCAAGCCGAAAACACCCCTCCGATACGACATTAACCTCAACGAACGCGCCGACGATCAGTTTAAGGTTACGCTGCACGTCGACGGTCTCACGCCCGATAATGCTGTTTATCAGTTTGCGTCTACTGCCCCCGGCACGTACCAAATAATGGACATTGGCCGGTACGTACGCTCGTTTAAAGCCTTTGACGCGAAAGGGCGTGAGCTGAAAACGGAACCGGTGTCGGTCAACCAGTGGAAACTCGATCAGCCCCAGAAGGTGCGGACGATTCAGTACAGCATTGCCGAGACCTGGGATACGCCCGTTACGGAACACCACCCATACAACATGTGCGGCACCTCGATCGAAAAAGATCATGCACTCATCAACGGACAGGGTGTATTTGGTTATCCCACCGGTATGCAGGATGCCCCTATCGAGGTGAGCATTGCCCGGCCGGCGGAGTGGGAGGTAGGCACAGCACTAGAAAAAACGGCGTCGGGCAGCTTTAAGGCGGATAACTACGACCGGATCGTCGATTCGCCCATCCTGTTGGGTCGGCTAACCAAAGCCACGACAACAGTGGCCGGTGCGCAGGTCGACATGTACACGTATTCGAAAACCGATCAAATTACGTCACAGCAATTGCTCGATAATATGAAGTCGATGCTGACGGCGGCCGGGCAGTTTTTGAAGCAGTTACCGGTAAAGCGCTACACGTTTCTGTATCACTTTGACGATCAGAGCTGGGGGGCTTGGGAGCACTCGTATAGTTCGGAGTACGTGCTGAAGGAAGCCCCATATTCCCAGCAACTGGCCGATGAGGTGACGTCGATTGCGGCTCACGAATTTTTCCACGTCGTGACGCCCCTCAACATTCACAGCGAGATTATTCAGCAGTTCAACTTCGTAACGCCCACGCCCTCCGAGCACCTGTGGCTGTACGAAGGTGTGACCGAATGGGCCAGCAAAGCCATGCAGCTACGCGGTGGACTAATGGACATGCCAACCTATCTGGGTGAGATGACGCAGAAAATCGGGCAGGACAAAAGCTATGACAGCACCTATAGCCTGGCCAAACTAGGCCTGACCTGCTATTCGGACTCGGGACAGCGTCAGTACGGCAACATTTACGCGCGTGGTGCTTTGACCGCCGGATTGCTCGATATTCGTCTGCTCGAACTGTCGGGCGGTAAGCGCGGACTGCGCGAAGTGATCAACGAACTGGCTACGACTTACGGCCCCAACCGACCGTTTCCCGAAGCTGATTTCTTTACCATCTTCACCCAGAAAACGTACCCGGAAATCGGCGACTTTTTCAACCGTTATGTAAAGGCGGCCGAACCACTGCCGTACGCTGACTATTTCGGTAAGTTGGGCATCACGTTTGTTCCCGCCACGCCAACGGGGCAGAAAGCTGCCTGGCTGGGCATGAAACCGACCTATCTCGATACGGATTCAAAATTTGTGCTGACCGGTATCTCCGAACCGCTACAGCAGGCGGGGGTGAAAGAAAATGACGAGTGGGTCGGCTTTAACGGGCAACCGGTAAAACTTGAAACGATCGCACCGGTGCAAAAAGCCGTTCGGCAACTCAAGCCCGGCGAAACCTATACGGTTACAGTCCGCCGTGCCGGTCAGGACGTAACGTTGACCCTGCCCGTGCAGGAACGGGAAATCGTTAAGCGCTTCGCCTTCACGCCCGACCCGCAGGCTAGCCCGCAGCAGCTACAGCTTCGGGATGTATGGATGAAGAATCTGTGAGTCTGGGGTTTGTCGTTCGTCGTTGCTCCGGTAGTATTGTCTGCGTCAGCAACTACGAACGACAAACCTTAAATCCTAGTAATAAAGGTGACCTGATCGCGGATGGCCTGATGCGCTTCGGGTAGCCACCAGAACAGCATGAACACATGGATCATGCTGGTGTATTGCTCAAACTGAACCGGCTGCCCTGCGGTCTGCATCTGCTGCACCAGCTTACGCACTTCGTGGATCAGTATATCGTGTGTACCCATTTGAATCAGAATTGGCGGCAGGCCACTGAGGTCGGCGAAGATGGGCGACAGTAGTGGGTCGGCCGGGTTGGCCTGCTGCACATACGACTGATCGACATAGGTGCGGTAATCAGCGGATAGCATTGGATCGGGCGGATTATCTTCATATTCGACCTTGTTCATGTTGACCACTGGTGACAGAAGTACCAGTTTTCTGGGCAATGGTACCTCTCGCTGTCGCAGACTAAGGGTCGTCGTCAGGGCGAGGTTACCCCCGGCACTGTCGCCACTGATGAGCCAGTTTTCGGGAAGCCGATTCTGCTGCTGCAAGTCCAGAATGACCGCTATGATGCTGTCCAGGGCTGCCGGGAAGGGGTGTTGCGGGGCCAAAGGGTATGGAATCACCAGCACGGCATAGCGAAGCCTGCGACTCATGCGCAGGCAGTGTTCCCAGTGGGCTTTCATTGGCCCCGTTACGAAGCCGCCCCCTGGCAGATACACCATCACTCCGCGTTCCTGGCAGGATTCGTTTGCCCAGTAGCAGTGTAATCCGGCAATCATCTCAGTGGTGAATCCCAGCTTATTGGGTGTTTTAAAGTCACCAGCGCGATACGTTGCCTGCTTGCTGAACCAGAGAAATAGCCGGGGGAAGCAAAACAGACGGAAGCAGGTTTCGAGCATGTTGCTCTGCCAACTGGGGCCGGGCGGTGGGGGAGGAGGTGTCGGCATAACGAGGGATAGGCGATAGGGAGCTCCGAAGGCTATGGTCAATGTACCCGATTTTCCGCTAGTCCGCAAACTCGGTTTATGTATGTATCGACATAAAACGGGAACCGTTTCGCGTGTTCGCCAGTAGTTGGGCAAGTGTAAAATCGATACTTGTAGAAAAAAACCAACCACGACGATGAATTCAGTACAGGCATGGGCCGCCCATTCGCCGGCCGGAAAATTAGAACAGTACGCGTATGACCCCGGTCAGCTGGGGCCGGAAGACGTGGACATTGCGGTAGAGTACTGCGGTATCTGCCACTCTGATCTGTCGATGCTCAACAATGAATGGGGCATCACGGCGTATCCGCTGGTACCGGGCCACGAAGCCGTTGGCCGGGTGGTCGCGCTGGGCGACATTGCGGCTCAGAAAGGATTGCAGGTCGGGCAGCGTGTTGGCATCGGCTGGAATGTAGGTAGTTGCCTTCACTGCGAGCCGTGTCTGGAAGGCGAGCAACAACTGTGTACGTCCGTCCAGCCGACGATTGTGGGCCATCATGGTGCATTTGCTTCGCATGTGCGCAGCCATTGGGTATGGGCCGTTCCTATTCCAGAAGCACTTGACCCCGCATCGACCGGACCGCTGCTGTGTGGCGGCATCACCGTATTTGCCCCCCTACTCAACCAGGCTATTCTGCCGACACACAAGGTGGCGGTGATCGGTATCGGTGGGCTGGGCCACATGGCCGTACAGTTCCTCAACGCCTGG
>JAKONH010000402.1 GCA_022702045.1 Spirosomataceae bacterium | reverse complement strand
CGTTTAGCATGGGTAATGGCTTGCTACTGTGGCCAGCGGGCGCGGTGATGCTGCTTGTCCAGCGCCGGTGGATTCCACTGGGTATCTGGGTAATCGTTGGGGGCATAGGGAGCTATCTGTACTTCCTGGGGTACCCTGTTCAGCAGGGTAATGCCAATGGGTTTGCCTACGTATTGAGCCATCCGGTACAAACTATAGCGGGCTTTCTCATCTTCGCGGGCAGCGTATTCGACCTGTTTCCCATTCTGCCTGTCGAACCGCGTTCGTACCTGCCATTTGCCATGGGACTGGTACTAGTCATATGGGTAGGATACTGGCTGGTCAGCACTGTGTTTCGGACGCAGAAAAATACGTCTTTCTTTGCGGTGTTCGTACTGGGCTGTCTCCTATTCGTTCTCGCCAATATCGGACTGATTGCGGTGTTCCGTATCCGATTCTATTTCGGTATAGTGCTGCATAGTTCCTACCGAACCTACTCGCTGGTATTGTGGTCGCTGGCTGTCGTGCTGCTGTTTAGCCAGCTACATGAGTCACAGCGCATACGGCTTTGGCCGGGGATATGGATGCTTTTTCTGGGTGTAGGCGTACTTACGTATGGCACATATATACCGGAGGCTATCGAGCGTCGGAAGCATATGCAGGCCCTGGCCTTCAACCAGCGTTACAGCGACATTGGATTGGGCGGAATGCGGGACACGTACCTGGCTCGCTATATCTCGGAGCTGACGACGCTGATGCACGACCGGGGCTGGTACGATTTACCCAGTCCGACCATTACTCCCGACGAAAAACGACTGCTCGGCCCAGCTGACCGACCTGTTCCGACGGAGCCGCTACAGATTACTCAACGGCCGGATTATATTGTTGTCGATAATCACGACGCCAACTACCAGATTGGCATCAATATGGCAACGTATCTGGTGCTCAAATCGGATAAACATACCTACCTAATGCTGGCCGCTCGCATTCGACCGCAGGGCCCCCAGTTCTGGCGGGTGATGTCCGGCTTTACGGCTGCGATGCCAACAGCTATTGTGCAGCCCGGCCAGTACCGTGTCGGCTTATTTCGTACGTACCCTGACCATACACAAACCCAGTTTACGGACCGCTTCGTCGACGTGCCATGATCAGGTGAAGACGCGTATGGTCACTTCTGGACACGTAGCCAGTCGATAGCTTCGGCGTTCTAACCAGCCGCTGGAAAGACGCGAAGGATCGCGTCTCTACGAAAAACGGTTAGTTTTGCCCTTTAAACGCTTGTCAATTCATTCGTGACTACCACCGATTCAACCGCCGGTCGTATCAATATCGTCATTCCGCTTTTCAACGACTGGCAGGCGGTAAACCTGTTACTGGAACGTATCCGTGTAGTCGTGGGGGCACCGATTGCGCAACGGATGGCGTTTTTGATCGTCGACGATTGCTCGGAAACTGACTACGAAAAGCTGCCGGCTGGTATCGGTCAGTCACTGTCGATTTTGCGATTGTACCGAAACGTAGGCCATCAGAAAGCAATTGCGCTGGGGTTGGCGTATCTAGCCGATCAGGATGAACCCCAGACCACTATCGTGATGGATGCCGACGGAGAGGATAGGCCGGAAGATATTGAGCGACTAATTCAAAAAAGCCTCGACGAACCCGGTCGAATTGTGTTTGCCCACCGTGCCAAACGACATGAAACCTTGTTTTTTCAGGTCTTTTATCAGATTTATAAATGGCTTTTTCTGCTGCTGACAGGAAAGACTATCACGTTTGGCAACTTCAGTTTGGTACCGGCGGGGCAACTGCGGAAACTGACGCACGTATCGTCGATCTGGAATAACTATCCGGGTGGTGTTATTCGGTCGCGACTACCATACACGGCTGTACCGCTGGAACGTGGTCGGCGGCTGGCGGGTGAGTCTAAAATGAATTTTGTGTCGCTTGTCCTGCACGGACTTAGTGCTGTGTCGGTACTGATTGACACGACGGCGGTGCGACTGGTATTGTTCAGTGCGGTGATGATTGCAGCCTCGGTCGTTGGGATCGGTGTGGTGATCTATATGAAGTTGTTTACGAATACGGCCGTTCCGGGCTGGGCCAGTTACTTGATTGCATCGTTCCTTATTGTCATTTTACAGGCATTCCTGATTTCGTTGCTTCTCGTATTTGTCGTATTGGCCTACCGAACGCAGGTGCAGTTTATTCCGGCCCGGCAGTACAAAGATTTTGTTGAGCGTGTTGACGCGGTCTACTGACCTGTCCGAGACAGTATGCCAATCGAGGTAGAAAACGATACAGTCCAATGACAGGCTTTTTTAACATGCAAGCGTGGTTACTACTAAACTATCTGTAAGCGATTCGGACCCGTGGTTGTTTCGCCCGGCAGCGTCGATTATTACCGCCGGAATTTGTATCCTTCCCATTCTTCTGTTCACGGTATTTATCTACATAAATGCCGTTAATGTGCCATGGATGGATGATCTGGAAGCGTTCCTGAAATTTATAGTGTCGTATCAGGATGCGCCTACGCTGACCGGGAAAATTGACTGGCTGTTACGGCCAAATAATGAACACCGTATTCTATTTGCCAAACTGGCAACAATAACGCTGTACAACCTGACGGGACAGGTGAATTTCGCAACACTTATCCTAGTCGCGTATCTGTTTCTTCTGGGGACATTATGGGTTCTGTATCGGGTTTTTCGCAGCATGCATCTGCCGATCAGTGTGTTTATACCCGTTCCGTTTATCCTGCTACAGCCACAGTACTACCTGACGAGTTTATGGGCCGTGACGGGTCTGCAGCACGAAGTCGTAATCTGTCTGGTGATTGTAACGCTGTACTTATTAGCGGCAAACAAGCCGTCTTGGTTTGTATATGCCATCGGTATTCAACTCATTGCCTCCTTGTCAATGAGTAATGGGCTGTTTGGTTGGGTAGCCGGTGCTTTTATCCTGCTGTTACAGGGGAACGGCCGCCGATTGCTGCTCTGGGTCGCACTGGCTGTCGGAACCATCGTATTTTATTTTCATGATTTCCCCAATTCGCAGGGCAACGAGAGCAGTGTATCGTATTTATTGAATAACCCGCACATTGTAGTTGCGGCATTCTTTACGTTTACCGGTGCCCTGTTCGACTTCTTTCCTGCCAGCAATACAAACTGGCGCTACGTGATGCCGACGCTGGCCGGACTACTCGTTGTGGGTAGTGCAGGACTGTTACTTATTCGGATGAACTGGCCGCTTTTGAAGAAAGGAGTGTTGACGACGGATAAGGCAGCGAAAACACGCCGGTACTTTTTTTCGGGAGCTTACGCATTTCTACTCGTCAATGCTACGGTAGTGGCCGTTCTAAGACCACGTTTTGGCTACTCAGTAATGGTTGTGAGCAACTACATGATCTACCCGGCCCTGCTCGTTGTACTGGTCTATCTCAATGTCATCAGTGAGTACTATCTTCAGAAACCGATGTTTGTAAAGCGTTGGGTACAAGGGGGAGTCGTGGTGGGTGTGGTGGTATGGGGTATTTCCTATGGGCTACGTCTGCCCGTAGTGACCGCTCGTAAAGAGATGCTATTGACAAATGCGTTCAATCAGCAGCATAATCAGACGGGACTTGGTCCTACCTGGGGAACACCGTTCGACACGCTGGGGCGTTACGTAGTGGGGGAGGCCGTACGACGGGGTATGTATACTTATCCGGCTGGTTACTGTACGCCTTATGCCACCCAGTTAGGGCAGGCGTCATACATGCCGGCTGATCGGTCGCTTAGCCTGCATGTCAGTAGTTTACCGAATGGCTCCTATGCTGTTACAACCGATGCACTGCAGCCCCAACCCGCCCGAAAAGCCGCCATACTTGTACAGGCAGAAGCCAATGGCACAACGTATTTGTTTTTCTCGACTGTACCCTTTCAAGTAAAATCGTTCTGGCGTCAGGCTGCTCCCAGTGTACTCAGTGCCGAAATTGTCAGTGCGTTTTTAGCGCCCGGTCGGTACAGGGTTGGCGTGCTGAATCCGGCCGATGAATCAAATCCTATTCGAATCAGTACCGAAACGTTAGTCGTTGTTCACTAGACTACCGGCGCCGGGCTTGATGCTGGCCCGCTAAAAAACGTACTTTTGTTTGGTCAGCCGGTAATCAACGTATGGATGAATTAATAGAGGGTCCTCAAATTTCGATCATTGCTCCGCTGTACAACGAATCAGAAACGTTGCCTCACCTGATAGCCCGACTGAATACGTTGATGGATCGGTTGTCGCTGCGCATTGAAGTTGTACTTGTTGATGATGGTAGCCGGGATCAGACGGCGCTGTTGATGCAACAGCTGGCCCTTGCCGATGCGCGCTACCAGTGCATATTTCTCTCCCGTAATTATGGGCATCAGATCGCGCTAACGGCTGGTATTGCGGCCGCGCAGGGGAGTGAAGCCCTGTTTATCATCGATGGCGATTTACAGGATCCACCGGAGCTACTTCCCGACTTTTACCAGAAGTTGACGGAAGGGTATGACGTGGTATACGCGGTTCGGAAAAAGCGTAAGGAAGGTTGGCTCAAACGTATGGCATATGCTGGTTTCTATCAGTTTATGCGGTCAATCTCGTACGTCGATATTCCGCTGGATAGCGGTGATTTCTCGCTCATTAGCCGGCGGGTCGCCAATATCATGAAGCAGATGCCGGAGGAAAGCCGTTTCATTCGGGGGATGCGGTCCTGGATTGGATTTCGACAGACTGGTGTCGAGTATGAGCGAGACGCACGTCTGGTCGGTACATCTAAGTATTCGTTTAAGATGCTGCGCAAACTAGCGTATAACGGCATCTTCAACTTCAGTGAGTATCCGATCAAACTGGTCACCAGGCTGGGAATAATCACGTTGGTTATCGCGGTGCTGTACCTAATTCAAACGCTGATAAAGAAATACTATTACGGCGACGTACCGCAGGGTTTTACAGCTACGCTGCTTGTTATTACACTATTTAGTGGGGTGCAACTGCTGGCGTTAGGTCTGATTGGTGAATACGTACTACGAATTTTCTTTCAGTCGAAAGGCCGGCCACTGTATATTGTCCGGGAAGTAATCAGACATCAGGAACGGCAGGTAGACTACGATACCGAACCGGTATTGTATCAGACACGAATCGCCCCTAATCAACCGCGCTAATCAGTTGGTCTGGCTTCGGTCAGACAGCCAGCGAATGTTCAATGCTGTTTAATTCACTACAATTTCTTCTTTTCTTCATTGTCGTTACGCTTGGCTATTTCAGCCTGAAGTGGCGGGGACGGTGGGTACTACTGCTGGTAGCGAGCTGCTACTTCTACATGGTTTTCAAGCCGTCTTATTTTTTAATTCTGCTGCTGACCATCATCATCGACTACATCGCCGGCATCTGGATCGAGCGAACCGGATCGCCGGACCGTCCCAGCCCGGCCCGGCGGTGGCTGCTGATTCTGTCGTTGGTGTCGAACCTGGGGATTCTGGCGTTCTTCAAGTACCTCGGGTTCTTCGCCGAAAATGTCGTCTGGCTGTTTGACCACCTGAGCATGCCCAGCGTCGCCACGCAGGTCGAGGGGTTGACAAATCGCATCTTTATCCGGGTACTCCGCTTCTTCGGCGAGAACGACGTATCGTCATTCAAAGACAATGTCATCAATATTCTGCCCGTCGGTCTGTCGTTTCACACGTTTCAGGCCATGAGTTATACAATTGAAGTATACCGGGGAAATCAGAAGGCGGAGCGGCATTTTGGCATCTACGCGCTCTACGTGATGTTCTATCCGCAACTGGTGGCCGGGCCCATCGAGCGCCCGCAGAATGTGCTCTGGCAGTTCCATTCCTATTTCCAGTACGATCGGGAGGAAGTAAAAGCCGGCCTGATGCAGATGGCTTTCGGTCTGTTCAAAAAACTCGTTATCGCCGATCGGCTGCTGTTGCTGACTAACCATGCCTACGCCGATCCCAGTCAACACAACGGGCTGACACTGCTGGCGGCTACCTTCTTTTTTACGTTTCAGATCTACTGCGACTTCTCGGGCTACTCCGACATCGCTATCGGGGCTGCCCGGGTGATGGGTTTTACGCTGATGGAGAATTTTCGTACGCCCTACATCGCTCAATCGGTATCCGAGTTCTGGCGACGCTGGCATATTTCCCTCTCGACCTGGTTTCGCGATTACCTGTATATTCCGCTGGGCGGTAACCGTAAAGGGCCGGTTCGGCAGTACATCAACATGCTGGTCGTGTTTCTGGCCAGTGGTTTGTGGCACGGCCCTAACTGGACGTATGTGATCTGGGGGGGGCTGAACGGACTGTATCAGGTGCTGGCTGTGTTGCGCGATAAACTGCTCGCCCGACTTGGGTTCATCACCACGCCTGCCCGGCAGATTCACTCACCCGCCAGCGAGCCGAAGACGAGTTCACCCGTGTGGGCCGTCATCAACACGCTCATCACCTTTGTGCTGATTATGCTGACATGGGTGTTCTTTCGCGCTCGTAACCTGGGCGACGCGATGCTGATTCTACAGCGCATCGCTACGCTGTCCTGGTCAGAGACGATCAGTAGTCCGATGAATACGGTAGAAATGTGGTTCAGCGTGGGGCTGATCGCGTTCCTACTTATCAAGGAGTATTTCTACCTGACCCTTCCGACGCGCAACACGGTTCTGTTTGTGGTGCTGTTCGCGCTGACGACCTTCGCAACGTACCTGTTCGGCGTTTTTTCCTCAAACCAGTTCATTTACTTCCAGTTTTAGCGTTTTGTGTCGATTGGCTTGAACTCCATCGCGACGCCATTCATGCAATAGCGCAAGCCAGTCGGGTCGGGGCCGTCTTCGAATACGTGCCCCAAATGGCCGTCGCAGACCGCGCAACGCACTTCTGTCCGATTGCCATCGGGTTCGGTATAAACGGCATTGGGCAGAATGGGCGCGTAGAAGCTGGGCCAGCCCGTTCCCGACTCGAATTTCGTTGTCGAGCGAAACAGTGGATTGTGGCAGGCAGCACAGCTAAACATGCCGGGTCGGTGCTCGTCGTTGAGCGGACTGCTGCCCGCCCATTCGGTACCGTTTTCCCGAAGGACTGTGTACGCCGAACGGTCGAGTAGTTTCTTCCAGTCAGCATCGGATTTTACCACGCGCCGGTCGCCGGGCGAGGTAGCGCCTGCCGGACGTTGATGCGGTGGGCGTGGCTTCGCAATGTACGTGCCGTAGCCCCAAAGTCCGCCGACTAACAGAATCGCAATTATCAGGAATAAAGTCGTTGAGCGCATAGATCGCGGTGGGTAAGCATTAGCTTCCCTACCGAAAAATACGTTCGTGCGGTACAATCAGTTCCGGGAAGATGCGGCAGGGTATTTCGCCGGATTCGTAGCTGTCAACTAACGCAAATTCGTCGCCTTCGAGTACATAAACGTTGATTGCTTTTTCCTTCGGCTGTACAATTCAGTATTCACGTACGCCTGCCTGCTCGTAGCGGTGGAACTTCTCGTCAAAGTCATACTTGGCCGTTCGGGGCGATGGGATTTCAATGATCCAGTCGGGCGCACCCAGACAGCCATAGTCATCCAGTTTGCTCAACTCACAAACAACGCAGATGTCGGGCTGTACAACGGTGTAAATCTGTTCGGGTTTTTTCTTGTTCTAAACAGGCAAGCGAACGTCGAAGGGTCGAAAATATAGTTGCTCAGTCCGGCTGTCCAAATGGCTAGATATGTGGTAAGACAGATTGCCGAGAATGGTCTGATGGTCTCGATTGGGCGTTGACAGAACCGAAACCCGACCACGTACCAGTTCGACAGTTTCGTCAAAATGCCACGTCATATAATCGGCATACGTAT